>JBAXES010000231.1:0-6570 GCA_037140315.1 Chloroflexales bacterium | reverse complement strand
CCATATCGGTGCCCTTGGCCTTGCCTGCAGCGCCAGGGGGCAGGGGCGGGCGCGCATTATCATCGTAGCACACGGGGGGACTCCTTGCGCAGCGTACGGCCGCGATTCATCGGTTGGCGATGCGGTGGCGGGCGTTAAAAAATCAATGTGAGAAGGCTCACATCTAATTCTATCATCGATTCGCCGCGTGCACAGCATATTTAGACCCGCCGTCTGGTATAATTGGCCCGTCCCACCAGCCGCCTCTATCCCCCAAGGAGCCTCGCCGTGACGACGAAGCCAGGCCGCCGGCGCGCCACCCTCTTTGTCACCTGTATTGTCGATCAGGTCTACCCCAGCATCGGCCAGGCCGCCGTGGCGCTCCTTGAGGCCCAGGGCGTTGAGGTACACGTGCCGCGCGGCCTGACCTGCTGCGGCCAGATGGCCTTCAACGCCGGGTTCCGCGATGAGGCGTACGCAGTGGCCGGGCGCACGATCGAGGTGCTGCGCGGCAAGGGCGATGTGGTGATGCCCTCGGGCTCGTGCGCCGCCATGGTGCGCCACCTCTACCCCGAGCTCTTCCACCGCAGCCCCTACGCCGCCCCCGCCGCCGACCTTGTCGCCCGCACCTATGAGATCAGCGAGTACCTCGTGGATGTGCTCGGCGTCACCGACGTGGGCGCCAGCTACCCCGGCAGCCTGGCCTACCACGACGCCTGCCACGGCCTGCGCTTCCTCGGACTCGGTCGCCAGGCCCGCGCGCTGCTGGGCCACGTCGCCGGCGCCGAGGTGCGGCCCCTGCCCGGCTGCGACCAGTGCTGCGGCTTCGGCGGGCTCTTCGCGCTCAAGCAGCACGCGATCTCTGCGGCCATGCTCGACCACAAGCTCGCCGGGATCGCTGACTCCAATGCCGACCTGATCGTCACCGGGGACGCCTCCTGTATGACGCAGATCGCCGGCGGACTCAGCCGCAAGGGCAGCAAGACGAAGGCCCGTCACCTCGTGGAGGTGCTGGCGAATATGGTGGACGGTCGCCCGTAGGGGCTTCGAGGGCACACCCATGAGCACACAGCGCATCTCTTTCTACGAGCGCGTCGACGGCGCGCTCCGCGACGCCTCGCTCAAGACGGCCCTCTCGCGGGCCACCGGCCGCTTCATCGGCAACCGCGCCGGCGCCATCGGCGCGCTCAGCGACGCCGACGCCCTGCGCGACACCGCGCGCGCCATTCGCGCGGACGCCCTCGCGCGCCTCGACGAGCTGCTCGCCCAGCTCGCCGCCAACGTCGAGCGGCGCGGCGGCACCGTCTGCTGGGCCAGCGACGGCGAGGAGGCCCGCCGCTATATCGCCGATCTGGCCAGGGCCCGCGGCGTCCGCACTATCGTCAAGTCGAAGTCGATGGCCTCCGAGGAGATCCACCTCAACCACGCCCTTGAGGAGGCCGGCCTTGAGGTGGTCGAGACCGACCTCGGCGAGTATATCATCCAGCTGGCTGGCGAGACGCCCTCGCACATCATCGCGCCATCCATCCATAAGACCCGCGAGCAGGTGAGCGAGCTGTTCAACAAGCACCTGGGCATGCCGCCGACCGACGACATCCCGACGATGACCCAGACGGCCCGCGCGGCCCTGCGCCAGCGCTTCCTGAGGGCCGACATGGGCATCAGCGGGGTGAACTTTGGCGTGGCCGACGAGGGCGCCGTGGTGATCGTGGAGAACGAGGGCAATGCGCGTCTTTCCACCAGCGTGCCGCGCATCCACGTGGCGATCATGGGCATCGAGCGGATCGTCGCCCGCCTGGAGGACCTCGGCGTGATGCTGCAGGTGCTGGCCCGCTCGGCCACCGGCCAGAAGCTCAGCGTCTACACCAGCATGATCAGCGGCCCGGCCCGCCCCGGCGAGGAGGACGGCCCCGAGGAGTTCCACCTGGTGCTGCTTGACAACGGCCGCTCGCAGATCCTCGGCGGCAAGTACGCCGAGGCCCTGATGTGCATCCGCTGCGGGGCCTGCCTCAACGCCTGCCCGGTCTACCAGGCCATCGGCGGCCACGCCTACGGCGGGGTCTACTCCGGCCCGATCGGGGCCATCCTGACTCCGCTGCTCCAGCCGGACCTGCCCGAGGCGTATATGCTGTCGCAGGCCAGCTCGCTCTGCGGGGCCTGCCAGGAGGTCTGCCCGGTGCGGATCGCCATCCCCGACCTGCTGCTGCGCCTGCGCGCCGACGGGGTGAAGGCCGGCAAGGCGCACCCGGTCGAGAAGATGGCGATGACCGGCTACGCCGTGACGATGAATAACCCGGCGCTCTACCGGGTCGGCGGGCGGCTGGCCCGCCTCGGCTCGCGGCTGATCGGGCGCAAGGGGCGGATCAGGCGGCTGCCGCCGCCGCTGGGCGGCTGGACTCATGCCAGAGATTTTCCGGCGCTACAAGGCCCAAAAAGCTTCGGGGAGTGGTGGGAGGAGCGCGAGAAAACACGTCAGAAAGGATAGCCAGGCAGGGCTTCCTACGCCTCTTGTAGAGACGCTGACGCCGTGGTATGATAAATCATCATACCACGGCGTTGAACAGCAAACACGAGGTGCCATATGGCGGCGACAAAAGTTGCGATCACCATTGATAGCAGCCTGCTTGCAGAGCTCGACCAACTCGTCGCACAGCGCGTTTTCGCCAATCGCAGCAAGGCCATTCAAGAGGCGCTCACTGATAAGCTGACTCGTATGCGGCGGCATCGCTTAGCCCGCGAAAGCGCAAAGCTCACTGCCGCAGATGAGCAATCATTGGCGGAGGAGCGCTTTCAGCAGGATATGGAGCAATGGCCGACATATTAAGGGGCGATATCTGGTGGGCAGATCTTGACCCCGTCCGTGGCTACGAGCAGGCGGCGACGCGCCCTGTCCTAATCATCAGCCATGACGTCTTTAATCAGCGGTCAGGAACAGTGATCGCACTGGCCATCACCAGCCAGCACCCTTCGGCGGGCTACCCACTCACCTATCAGCTTCCCGATGGCACGCTACCAAAGCCATCATGGGTCAAGATAAGTCAGATCCGCACCCTCTTCGTACAGCGGCTCAGCAATCGCGCGGGCGCGGTGACACCGGAAGATCTTGAGGATATCATCGACGGGCTCAACGAGATTATTGCTGAGTGAGCAAAGGCCCTGAGCCAGTCAGTAACCCACGGCTAAAGAAGAGAATCGCCCTGGGCAGCGGGCTGCTGGTTGGCTACGCTATCGCCTAATTATGGCTTTGTTAGCGGTGTCGTGATCTACCTCTACGGCTTTGTGCTGGCCATCATTATTGGGATGATCGCCTCGATCGTTAGCGCAGTTACGAACCGACGGAAAGGCCCCCAATGAGCCGCGACCAGATCCTCGACAACCTGCGCACCAGCCTGGCCTCGATCCGGCCGTGGCTGGCGGGCGAGGCCGCCCGCGCGCCTCGGTCCATCCCGCCCTACGTGCTGCCCCCCGCCGCCGACCTGGCCGAGCAGTTCAGCGCCGAGCTGCGCAGCCTGTCCGGCCAGGTCTACCGGGTGGATGACGACGCGGGTGCGGTCGCGCAGATCGGGGCCATCCTGGCCGCGAAGGGCGCGTCCCAGGTGATCGCCTGGGATCTGGATCAGATCGGGCTGGCCGGGCTGCCGGAGTTCCTCGCTGGGCGCGGCGTCACCCTCGCCCATGCCGACGTGCAGGGCGACGAGCGCAAGGCCCGGCTCCAGGCCCTTGAGCCGGCCACGGTATGCATCTCCGGCGCCGAGGCGGGCATCGCCGAGAGCGGCAGCCTGCTGCTGCGCCACGGTCGGGGCCGCCCGCGCCTGGCATCGCTCCTGGCCCCCTACCACGTCGCCGTGCTGCGCTCCGGCCAGATCGTGCGCGGCCTCGGCGCGGCCCTGGCCCAGGCCCGCGCCCGCCACGGTGCCGACATCTTCAGCGACACTAGCAACCTGACCCTGATCACCGGCCCCTCGCGCACCGCCGACATCGAGATGACCCTGGCGCTCGGCATCCACGGCCCGCAGGAGATCCACGTGGTGCTGATCGCAGGGTAAGGGCGCAGCAAGAGGGGCGCTGCGCACAGCGCCCCTCTTGCTGCGCCTCTACTGCCCCGCGCCCACCCCGGTCACCCCCGAGGTGCTGGGATGACGCCCTCTGGCTCGACGACCACCGCCGTGCCATAGGCCAGCACCTCGGTCATGCCCTGGGCGATCTCCGTCGTGTCGTAGCCGAAGCTGACGATCGCGTTCGCCCCGAGCTGCGCGGCGTGCTCCAGAGTCATCAGGAAGGCGTCGGTGCGCGCGCGCTCGCAGACATTCATCATGGTGCGGATATTCCCGCCGACCAGGGACTTGAGGCCCGCCGCGATCTGCCCGCCGATGCTGGCCGAGCGCACCGTCAGCCCGCGCACGATGCCCAGCGAGCGCACGATGCGGAAGCCCGGCAGGGTGAATGCCGACGTGACCATGGCCGGGTCGAGCGCGATGGCGGGCGCTGCGGCTATGCGCTGGGTCTTGCCGGTTGTCGCCTGGGCGACCGGTGCTCCGCAGATGATACAGAACTGGGCGTCGCTGGGGATGGTGGCGTCACACGTGGCACACTGCATCGCGATATCCTCCTGCGTGGTAGTGTCGGTGGTATATGCTATCGGTGGACGTCGGTAGTGTAGCACGCGGCTTGCTATCGCACGGCCACTACTCACCAGCAGGGGGGGGCATATGCTCATGGGCCGCCGACGCTTAATCGTACTCTCTATGCTCTGCGCAGCTGTGCTGATCATAGGGCCGACATCTGCCTCCTCCTCACCCCCCGCCGAGCCACCGCCGCTGATGATCGACAGCCCGGACGCTGAGCCGCCCTACGATGATATCTCTCCGGCGCAAGAGCAGGCTATGTGGGCCGAGATCCAGCACAATCTCAAAGCGCTGCGAGGCGCGGGAGCGCTGGCCACAGCTACTACCGCGCAGGCCGTGCCCCTCGGCTGGCCGCTGCGTATGGCCCCCGGCCTTGTGGACTATGCGGGCTTTAGGGTCTCCGCCTTTGTCGACCACAATCCCGCCATCGGACAAGTGCTGGATTACAGCGAGGGCGCACGCACCTACGACGGGCATCGCGGCACCGACATTGCGGCCTACCCCTTTAGCTGGAACAAGATGGATGCGGGCGATCTCCAGGTGATTGCGGCCGCCGCAGGCACCATTGTGGCCAGGGCCAACGTCGACCCCACCGACCACAACTGTAACGTTGCTAGCAGCGACCCCTGGAACTATGTGGCGATCATTCACGCAGATGGCCGGATGACCATCTATGGCCACATGCGCTACAACTCGATCACCAGCAAGGTGATCGGCCAGGCTGTGGCCCAGGGCGAGTACTTGGGCACAGTAGGGAGCTCCGGCAACTCCAGCGGGCCGCACGTGCATTTTGAGGTGCGGTTCGGGAAATTCTCGACGGATGAGGTGATTGACCCGTACGCCGGGCCAGCCAGCCAGCCGGAGTCATTATGGGCCAGCCAGCGCCCCTATGCTGACTCGGCAGTGGACAGAATCTCCACCCACTCGGCCCCGCCCAGCACTCCCGACCCCTGTCAGCCCAGCGTCACTAACCTCCAGGATAGCTTCACCACGCTCCAAAATATCTACTTCTACATCTACTACCGCGACTATCAGGGGGCGCTGGCCACCCAGCTCGCTATCTACCGTCCCGACGGTAGTATCTTCCAATCGTCGCAGTACGCCCCCGCCGACAACACATTCCATTCCGCGTGGAACTATGGCTGGGCGGTGAACTTCTCCAACAGCGAGCCCGCCGGCACCTGGCGGGTTACGGCCACGTACAATGGGCAGGTCTATGAGACCTTCTTCAATCTGAACGTGCCGCCGGCGCTCACGCTTAGCTCGCCCAACGGCGGCCAGCAGTGGGATACTCTGATCGCGCACCCAGTGACCTGGGCGGACAACTTTGGCGGCAATGTGAACATCACGCTGTACCACGACGGTGTCTATGTCGCCATGGTTGCCGACAACACGCCGAACGATGGCGAATACCTCTGGGCCCCGGGCCTAGCAATGCCGCCGGGGGGCGGCTACATCCTCCGTGTGAGCAGTGTGGTCAACCCCGCCGTCTACGGCGAGAGCAGCGCGCCCTTTACGCTGCTGCCGATGCAGCTGACCAATGGGGTGTATGTGCCGCTGATTCGTCGCTAGCGCCGTCATCTGAGCTTTTTGGGGAAGGAATTCCCCTACCCCAGCTGCATGAGCGCGGCGCCGCCCCTGGTCATGATCCAGAGCAGGTTGATCAAGATGCCGACCACCAGGCTGATCGCCACCATCAGCAGCAGGTACATGGTGCGGCGGCGCAGATCGCGCTTAAACTCGCTCTGGAGGATCAGCTCCAGGGTGGCCTGCTGGGCGGCGAGCACGGTCTCGACGGGGGCACCCTCGGCCTCGGACTGGGCCAGGGCCTCGGCGACATCGGTCAGCTCGCGGCAGCCGCGCGGGCGGGCGGCGGCGGCCAGGGCGGCGAAGGGGCGCAGCCGGCGGTCCTGGCCGACGTGGAGGGCCTCGGCCACGAGCTGGCGCATGGGGGCGAGGAGCGGGT
>JBAXES010000230.1:0-6579 GCA_037140315.1 Chloroflexales bacterium | reverse complement strand
GGATAGGGGATAGGAGGGATCAGACGCTGGAGGTTGGGAGCGAAGAGCAGGGGGCAAATGCAAGCTTGCCCGACATTCACCATTCACCATTCACCATTCACCATTCACCAGCCCTGCCGCCCCTGCGCGTGGTCGGCCAGGTGGGGCTGACCTACATCGTGGCCGAGGCGCCCGAGGGCATGTACCTGATCGACCAGCACGCGGCCCACGAGCGGATCACCTACGAGCGGCTGATGGCCCAGCGCGCCAGCGGGGCGCTTGAGGCCCAGGGGCTGCTGCTGCCCCTGGCGGTGCCCCTGGCCCCGGCGGCGTCCGCCCTGCTGCTCGGCAGCGCCGAGGCCCTCGCCGACCTGGGGTTCGACCTGGAGGAGTGGGGCGAGGGCGTGCGCGTGCGCTCCGCCCCCGCCAGCCTCCCCGCCGAAGATCTCGCCCGCGCCCTCGGCGAGCTGGCCGACCACCTGGCCGGGCGCGGCGGCAGCACGCCCGCCGACCGCCGCGAGGAGATGCTGATCACGCTCTCCTGCCACACCTCGGTGCGCGCCGGCCAGGCCCTCTCGCCCGAGGAGATGCGCCAGCTCTTGCGCCAGCTTGAGGCCTGCGCCAGCCCGCGCACCTGCCCCCACGGTCGCCCGACGATGATCCTGATGAGCCCGGCCCAGCTGGAGCGGCAGTTCGGCCGGCGGGTGTAGGGGTGGGGCCTGCGGCCCCGAACATTGTGTATGATGTTGATGGGTTTGCCAGCGAAGCTGGCAAACCCATCAACATCATACGGGTTTTTAGAGGGCAACGGCGGTGAACGCCACGGCGCATGGCACGTCCGGGGCCACGTGCATCACCCGCGCGCCCAGGTCGATCACGACCCCGCAGACACTCTCGCCGCGGTCCACCGGGGCCAGGCGCAGGTCGGGGTGCCGGCAGATGCAGCGCGGGTCGCCGTCGTGGTCGCGCAGGATGGCCTGGAAGTCGGCGATGCTGAGGGCACCCCCGCCTGCCCTCAGCAGATCCCAGGCCCGGCCGTGGCGCTCCACCGTCGTGGTCGTCGCCGGGTCGATCTCGCACTCGCCGGCCGCCGCGCCCGCGTCCAGGCAGTGGTTCGCGTGGGCCAGCACGCCGCCCTGCGGAAGCACGTTGGCCACCCCCGCCGGGGTGATCTCCAGGCTGGCCAGGCCGCCGGCGGCGCTGGCCAGGGTGATGCACGAGGAGCCCGCCGCCGGGTCCATGTCGGCCATGGCCCGCGCCTCGGCGAAGCTGCCGGCCTGGAGCATCTTGCGCAGCAGCACGTGGACGGGCATGCCCACCTCGCGCCCGTCACCCGTGGAGCGCAGCAGGTTCAGGCCCACCGCCAGCCCGGCGCTGTTGAGCCCGATCTTCGCCACGATCCCGGCCTCGGTCATGGTCAGGATCTCCGGCGCGCCGGGCGCGCGCACGCGCAGCAGGATGCAGGCCGCGCGCTGGTCGCCCTGCCAGTCCCAGGTCTGGGCCAGGATCGTCGCCCCGGTGGCGGTGGCCCAGGGCTGGGCCGCCGCCGTCGTACACTCGCCGTCATCGACAGCGGTGCCGCCCGCCACAGGGGCGTCATCATCCGGGTGCGCGTGTACCCCGGCGGCGCGGTTGCGCTCGCGGGCCGCCGGCCAGCCGGGGGAGATCACGCCGTTGCCGATCCCCGCCATCAGCTCGGTGCGCACGTTGAGGGCCAGGATCTCGCCCAGCGCCCTGCCCGCCCCGTCGGCGATGCCGCGCATCTCCTCAAGCAGGTCGGGGGCCACCTCGCGCAGCACCGGCAGGTATGCCAATGCCGCCGACTGGCTGTCCGCCCAGTCCATGCCGCGGCGGTAGGCGAAGAGCCGCGCGTAGCTGGCGACGCTGTGGTCGATCAGGTGGGGCACGGCGGCCCCGTACTGGCGCCCGCGCTCGTACGGCGCGCCGACGATGGTCAGCTCCGGGAACATGCTCACTCCTTGCTCTGGCGGCTGCGCCGCAAACGGGTATGTGGGTATTCTACACCTTTAGGGCTGCCGCCCTAAAAACCCAGATTGGACCGCCGAAATGGGCCAGTGAAGCTGGCCCATTTCGGCGGTCCAAAGAAACTCGGGGGCCTGCGGCCCCCAAACCCCCGCCAGCTACTCGTAGCGCAGGGCGACGATCGGGTCTAGCCGGGCCGCGCTGCGGGCCGGGGCGATGCCGAAGAACAGCCCCACCGCCAGGGCGAAGCCGAAGGCCAGCAGGGCCACGTCCCAGCTCAGGGTCGCCGTCATCAGCCCGCTGAGGTTCACCGCCAGGGCGATGGCCGAGCCCAGCAGCAGCCCGGCCAGCCCGCCCACGCCGCTCAGGGCCAGCGACTCGAACAGGAACTGGCGCATGACGTCGCCCTCGCGCGCGCCCAGGGCCTTGCGCAGGCCGATCTCGCGCGTGCGCTCGCGCACCGACACCAGCATGATGTTCATGATCCCGATCCCGCCCACCAGCAGCGAGATCGCCGCGATCGCCGCCAGAAACAGCGTCAGCATCTGGGTTGTCTGCGTCACCGTCGCCAATATGGCCGCCTGGTTGATCACGCTGAAGTTGTCGGCGCTGCCGTCCAGCGCCAGGCTATGCTCCTCGCGCATGGTCGTCTTGACCTCGGCCTGGGCCGCGTCAACCGTGGCGGCGCCGCTGGCCTGGGTCACGATCGTCGAGACCGTCCAGCTGCCGCCCACCGAGCGCGCCCCGAAGAGGGTGCGCTGGGCCGTGCTCAGGGGCACGATCACACCGTCGTCGGCCGATCCGAAGCCGGTGCCGCCGCTGCTGGCCAGCACGCCCACCACGGTGAACTGCTGCCCGTTCACGCGCACGATCTGGCCCAGCGCGCCGCCGTCGGGGAAGAGCGTCTCGCAGACGTTGGCCCCCAGCACGATCACCTTCGCCGTCGTGCTCACGTCGTCGCTGCCGATGAAGACGCCCTCGGCCAGGGTGCTGTTGTGTACGCTGGCGTAGATCGCGGCGGCCCCGGTGACCCGGGCGTTCACGTTGTTGCTGCCGGCCACCAGCTGGGCGTTGCCGCTGTACTCCGGCGAGACCTGGGCCACGTCGGGGTTGCGCGCGCTGTCGGCCAGGGCCACGGCGTCGGCCATGGTCAGGCTTGAGCTGTCGCCCACGGCCCCGCGCACGCCGCCGCTGCTGGAGGCGCCGGAGCGCACGGTGAGCAGGTTGGCCCCGTTGGAGGTGATCGAGGCGGTGATCGACTCCTGCGAGCCGCGGCCGATGGCCAGCAGGGCCACCACGGCCGCCACGCCGATCAGCACGCCGAGGGTGGTGAGCAGGGTGCGCAGCGGGTTGGACCGCAGGGTGGTCAGGGCGAAGCGCAGCGTCTCGCCCCAGCCGATCCCGCCGCCCATCAGGGCGTCGACCTCGGCGCTCAGGCGCTCATCCTCGCTCGCGGGGGCCGCCGGGGCGACCCGATCAATCATCGCGGGGCTATGCGTGCTCATGGTGGAGCCTCCACTGCTGCCGCGTGGGGAGCCGGCGGCTATGGGCCTTCTGCGCGTGTATCTCGTCGGGCCAGGCGACGGCGGTTGGCACGTCGCGCACCAGCTGGCCGTCGCGGATCTCGAGGAGCCGCCTGGTCTGCCGGGCCACGTCGGGCTCGTGTGTCACGACGATCACGGTCATGCCCGAGCGGTTCAGGTCGGCGAACAGGCCCATGATCTCGGCGCTGGTCTTGGTGTCGAGGGCGCCGGTGGGCTCGTCGGCCAGCAGCAGGGCCGGGTCGGTCACCAGGGCGCGGGCGATCGCTACGCGCTGCTGCTGGCCGCCCGAGAGCTCCTGGGGCCGGTGCCCCATGCGCTCGCCCAGGCCGACCCGCGCCAGGGCCGCCGCCGCGCGGCGCTGGCGCTCCGCCGCCGGGATGCCGCCGCGGTAGGCCAGGGGCAGGGCCACGTTCTCTAGGGCCGTGCTGCGCGCCAGCAGGTGGAACTGCTGGAAGACAAAGCCGATCTTATGGTTGCGCACCGCCGCCAGCAGCGCCGGGTCGAGCTGCTCGACCGGCAGGCCGTCCAGGTGGTAGCTGCCCGAGGTGGGCGTGTCCAGGCAGCCGATCATATTCATCAGGGTGCTCTTGCCGGAGCCGGACGGCCCCACAATCGCTACAAACTCGCCGCGCCGGATCTCGAAGCTCACCCCGCGCAGGGCCTGCACCTCGAACTCGCCCATGGTGTAGGTGCGCCGCAGGTCTTTGGCCACTATCATTGCGCTCATAGAAAACCCCTCCCTGATGCAGCATTCAGCATTCAGCATTCAGCATTCACATCAGGGCATCCCGGGGGGCGGGCCGCCGGACGGGCCGCCCAGCAGGCTGGTGGTGCTGGTCTTGGTGGTGCTGCTGCTGGTGCTGCTGGCGCTGCTGGTGATGATCACGGTGTCGCCGACCTGGACGCACTGGGCGGAGCTGTCGACGCAGCCGAGGATCTCGGTCTGCCCGTCGCTGACCAGGCCCGTCGTCACCTTCAGCGCCGCCGGGGGCTGGCCGGCCCGCTGCACCTGGATCACCTTCTCGCCATTCACCGTCTGGATGGCCCGCGTGGGCACCAGCAGGGCGCCCGCGTGCGTGGCGGTCTTGATCGCGCCGGTGGCGGTCATCCCGGCCCTGATCGCCGCGGCGCCGGGCGCGAAGCTCACCCGCACGGTGTAGGTGGCCACGTTCGATGTCACGGTGGCCACGGGGGCCACCGACTGAACCGCGCCCTCAATCGTCACACCGCTCAGCGCGTCGAAGGTGAGCGTCACCGGCTGGCCCACGGCCACCGTGCCCACGTCGCTCTCGCTCAGGCTCAGGTCAACATAGAGCTGGGCCGGGTCGATCACCGTGATCGTGGCCGATGCGCCGGCGCTGTCGCCCACGCTCGCGGCCACCGCCGAGACAACCCCGGCGAAGGGCGCGGTCAGCGTGGCGTTGGCCATGTCGATTTTGGCCTGGTCGTAGGCCACCTGGGCCTGCGCCAGGCTGGCCTCGGCGCTGGCGATCGCGCTGGCCGATCCGGGCGTGGTCAGGCTGTCGTAGCTGATCTGGGCCTGGTCCAGGCTGGCCCGCGCGATCGCCAGCTCATCGGCGGTGGCCGGGGTCTTCAGGGCCGCCAGGTTGGCCGTCGCCGAGGCGACCGAGGCGCGGGCGCTGGCCAGCTCGGCGGCGGTCGCGCCGTCGGTGAGCGTGCTCAGCTGAGTCTGGGCGTCCTTCAGGCTGGCCTCGGCCTTCGCCACGCCGGTGATCTCGTCCTGCTTGGCCTGCTCGTAGGCCAGCTGGGCCTGGGCCAGGCCCGCCTTGGCGCTGTCCACGGCGCGCAGCGCGGCGGCCTCCTCGTCCTTCGCCGACTGAGCGAGGGCACCGGGGGCCTTCTCCTGCTGGCGGTTGTTCCAGTAGATCGTGCTGTAGCTGTCCTGGGCGTCGCGCAGGCTGTTGGCCGCCGTCGTCACCGCGCTCTCGGCCTTGGCCTTGGCAGCCGAGAGGCTGGTGCGCTGCGACTGGAGCGTGAGCTGGGCCTGCTGCACCGTGGACTCGGCCGAGGAGCGCTCGGCGGCGGTGGGGCCGGCGAGCAGCGAGTCGAGCTGGGCCTGCGCGCTGGTCAGCTGGGCCTGCGCGCTCGCCAGCTCGGCGGCGGTCACGCCGCCGGTGAGGGTCTTATGGTATGCCGCCTGGGCGCTGGTCAGCTGGGCCTGCGCGCTGGCAATGGCGGCGGCGGTGACGCCCTGGCCGTTGGCCGATGCCACGCCGGCCTGGGCCGACTTCAGGTTGGCCTCGGCCTGCCGGACAGCCATCTGTAGCTCTTGGGTATCGACCGACGCTAGGGTCTGCCCGGCGCTCACGGTGTCGCCGACCTGCACCAGCACCTCGGAGATCGTCCCGGAGATCGGGAAGCTGAGGGTGCGGGTCTGGGCGGGCGCGACTGAGCCGCTGCCCGAGACGCTGACGCTCAGGTCGCCGCTGGAGACGCTGGCAGTGCTGACGCTTACGGCGGCGCTGCTGCTGGTGCCCAACGTCCGCCAGGCGAAGAAGCCGCCGACGGCCAAGATGAGAGCCAGGGGCAGGGCCATCCAGGGCGAGAGCCGGCGGCGGGCCTTGCGGCTGCCGATGCGGCCGATGAGCCGCTGATCTACGGGGGGCGAAGTGACGCTCATGGGAAACCTCCTGCGCTAGGGCCGCTGCGAGGGCAGCGCCTGGCTCAAGCGTATTCCTCAGATGTGTACTTCTCGCGTAGATCGTCTTGGGGAGGTGTGTAGAGAGGGCTGCCGCCCTACCATGCAGCATAGGGTTGGGTGCAATGGCCAGCGAAGCTGGCCATTGCACCCAACCCTATGCTCATTTGATACTGCTGGCAAACGCCGACCAACCGTGTCCTGTCATTCCGAGCGCAGCGGGGGCGGCGCAGCCGCCTAGCGCCTGCGGCGCAGCATGAAGACGCCGGCGACGATCAGCAGGGCGGGGAAGATCAGCGACATATCGATGCCGATCTGCTCCAGGAAGATCAGGCCGCCGATGCCGATCAGGATGACGCCGAGGGTGCGCCAGTTGCGGGCGCGCTTCGGCTGGGCGGGCGGCCGGTAGGGGGC
>JBAXES010000229.1:0-6595 GCA_037140315.1 Chloroflexales bacterium | reverse complement strand
TGCCCATCGCCCGCCTCGCCGCCGCCCAGGCCGCCCTCGGCGACGGCAAGCGGGATAAGTAAGCTCAAAAGGCAGCGTGAGGGTATGGGAGCGGCTTCGCCGCTCCCATATTATTTTTCCAGGGCGCTGGCCAGGTCGCTGGCGGTTCGCACATCGCTCAGGTCAATCCCCAGGCTCACCATCGACTGCGCCACCTCGGGGCGGATGCCGATCAGCACCGGGCTCGCGCCGAGCAGGCGCGCCGCCTGGATCGTGCGGATCAGCCCCTGGGCCACGTAGGTGTCCACCAGGGCCACCCCCGTCAGATCGATCAGCAGGGTGTCGGCGTGGCTGCGCTCGATGGCCGCGAGGGCCTCGGCCTGGATGATCAGCAGGCGCTCGCCGTCGAGGTCGCCCACCAGCGGCATCACCAGGGTGCGTGTGCTCACCGGCAGCACCGGCACACTCATCTCGCGGATCACCGCCCGCTGCGCCCCGATCTCGTCGAGCAGGGTCTGTCTCGCGCCCGCCAGGGCCTGCGCCTCCTCGAACGCCCCCCGCAGCTCGCAGGTGCGCGCCTGCACCTGGGCCTCCAGGTCGGCGTTGAGCTGCTCAAGACGCCGGGCGGCATCCTCGGCGGCCCGCTTCGACGCCGACGCATCGGCGAAGGCCTGCACGGAGATCTTCGCGCTGAGGTAGCTGATCACCCCCAGGGTCGCCATCACCATGCCGCTGTTTGCCAGCAGCACCCACGGCTCAGGCTGGCTCACCGGGCCGGCCACGTTCCCCAGCGCCTTGTAGCCCACCACCGTCAGCCCGATGGCCAGCACCAGCCAGACATGCTGGGGCCGCAGCACCACCCCCGCGACCACCACCGGCAGCGTCAGGTAGAGCAGCGAGCTGGTCACCTCGCGCCGGATCATGATCGGCAGCATCGCCGCGCCGATGATCATCAGCACCAGCACCCAGGCGGATAGGCCCACGTTGCCCCGGTGGGCCAGGAACATCGCGGCGATCACGCAGACGACGGCGGCCAGCAGGCCCAGCAGTGACGGGATCGGGTCGGGCCGGAAGATGACGGCCAGGGCGGCGATCGCCGCCAGGCCGAGCAGCACCATCGCCACCGAGAGGACGGTTCGTCCGCGGCGCTGGAGGTCGGCGTCGCTCGTTGGGATCGTCAGCAGCCGATTGAGCATGGCGGGACTCCCCTGGGCAGGCTCAGTGTGGGGCACCTGCGCCGATCACACTATCGCAGGGAGGGGTGTCGCCAGGCTGAGGGTATAATGCTGGCGAATGGTGAATGGTGAATGGCGAATGGTGAATGATCGGGCAGCCGCATTCAGCATTCAACGGAGCGCCCGCATATGCCCGTCCCGGCCTCAATTCTCGCCGCCATGCTCGATCACGCCGCCGCCGACCCGCAGCGCCCCTGCCTGATCTGGGCCGGCGAGACGATCAGCTACGGGCGGCTGGCCGCCGCCGCCGCCGCGTGGTCGCGCCGCTACGCCGAGCTGGGCGTGATCCGGGGCGACCGGGTCGGGCTCTACCTGGGCAATACGCCGACCTTCCTCGCCGCCTACCTGGGCGCCCACATGGCCGGTGCCGCCGCCGTGCTGATCAACACGCAGTACCGCCAGGTCGAGCTACAGCACATCCTCTCCGACAGCGCGCCCCGCGTGGTCGTGGCTGACGCTGAGAGCGCACCGCATATTGAGCATACCGACCTGGGACTTCAGCTGATCATCGCAGATTCTGAGTCATTTCCTCCCCATCCGACATTCACTATTCACCATTCACCATTCACCATTCAGCCGCCGCAGGCGACTGAGCTGGCCATCCTGGCCTACACCTCGGGCACCACCGGCCGATCGAAGGGGGCCATGCTCACCCACAGCAATATAGCGTCCAACAGCGCGGCGGTGGCCGGGGCCTGGCGCTGGACTGCCGCCGACCGGCTGCTGCTCACCCTGCCGCTCTTCCACATCCACGGCCTCGGCGTGGGCGTCCACGGCACGCTGCTGACCGGGGCCAGCCTCGATCTGCGCCCGCGCTTCGACCCGGACGAGGTTCTCGACGCCCTTGTCAGCGGCACGGTGAGCATGTTCTTCGGCGTGCCCACGATCTATGGCCGGCTGCTCCAGGCGGCCCGCGGCGAGAAGGTAGAGGTTCTTCCCCCTGCTATGCGCCTGTTCGTCTCCGGATCGGCCGCGCTGCCGCCGCAGGTCTTCCACGACTTCCGACAGATCTTCGGCCACGCCATCCTCGAGCGCTACGGCATGACCGAGACGGTGATGAACCTGACGAACCCCTACGCGGGCGAGCGCCGCCCCGGCACGGTGGGCGCACCCTTCCCTGGCCAGGAGGCGCGCATCGTCGATGTGCGCTCGCGCCAGCCCCTGCCCGACGGCCAGGTCGGCGAGATCCAGGTGCGCGGCCCGCACGTGTGCGCGGGCTACTGGCGCAACCCCGCCGCCACCGCCGAGGTCTTCGGTGCCGACGGCTGGTTCAGCACCGGCGACCTCGGCGAGCGCAGCGCCGACGGCTACTTCACGATCACTGGGCGGGCCAAGGAGCTGGTCATCAGCGGGGGCTACAACATCTACCCGCGCGAGGTTGAGGAGCGCCTGCTGGAGCACCCGGCGGTGGCCGAGTGCGCGGTGCGCGGGCTGCCCGACACCGACCTCGGCGAGCAGGTGGCGGCCTGGGTGGTGCCGCAGCCTGCGGCCCGCCCGACGACCCCCGGGGCCGATGCCGAGCTCGCCGCTGAGCTGATCGCCTTCTGCCGCGCGGGCCTGGCCGCCTACAAGCGCCCGCGCAGCATTGTGTTTGTCGCCTCGCTGCCGCGCAACGCCATGGGCAAGGTGCAGAAGCACCTGCTCACTTAGCCGTGAATATGGCTGGTGAGGTCGCGGAGCAGGTAGTTGTCGCGCTTGTTGTCAACATAAAACTGCCAGCGGGTGCCGCCGTGCGTCTGGGTTACGTCGCTGGGCGCGCTCGCGCCGCCCTGCAGGACTGGCCAGTAGCTCGGCTCTGGCTTCAGCCACTGCACGCCGATGCGCCCGCTCTGGAGGTTGAGCGAGAGCTGCTCGACGCCGTGAATGGTGATCTTCGAGCTGCGGTCGCTGCCGAGCGCGCAGGTCACGGTCGCACCATACGACTGATCGAGCCAGCGCAGGTAGTTGAGCAGCAGCTCGCAGGCCTGGAACGTGCTCTGGGTGAGCGTCCTCGACCAGGCGTTGATGCTTGTATATGAACTATCATCAGCAATATGCATATGATCCCCGCCACTTTCCTACTATCGCTTTCGCTGCTCTCACTATAGCACGCTTACCGTAGCACTTTTTGGCCACACCGCAGAGGGACAGGGCTGTTACAACGTCCCTGGGGCTGCGCCCCAAACCCAACAAAAAAAGAACGTGGGGGCGGCGAGGCCGCCCCCACACGCCCACCGGGAGGCTACGCGATCTCGCGTACCATCGCGATCTCATCGCAGTGATCCTGCTTGAAGCAGGTCTTACAGTCCTGCCAGATCTTATGCGGCAGGTGCAGCTTGGGCACCTCGCGAAAGCCAAGGCGGCTGAAGAAGCCCATCTGGAGGGTGAGGGTGAAGAGGGTGGGGATGCCGAGCTGGCGGGCCTCGTCGAAGAGCGGCTCGATCAGGCGTCGGCCCAGCCCGATGCCCTGGAAGTCCGGGTGGACGGCCGCGCTGACCACCTCGGCCAGGTCGGACCAGGTGATGCTCAGCGCGGCGCAGCCCACCACCTCGCCGTCGGCCTCGGCCACATCGATCGAGCGCACCCGGTTGTACAGCTGGTCCATCGTCTTGGGGAGCATATCGCCCCGCGCCGCGTAGTAGTTGATGATCTCGTAGAGCCGGGGCACATCGCTCACGCGGGCGCGGCGCACGATGACGGTGGCGTCGGCGCGGGCGTAGAGCCGCGGCAGCGTGACGGGCGGGCTGTAGAGCAGCGTGGACTGTGGCATACGTCTTTCGGCGATCCTCCTGTTGGGGCGCGGCAGCGCCGCGCTGCCGCGCCCTTACATTTTCGACTGGTCAGCCGTCGAGCGTATCCCGCCAGCGGGCGCACTGCTCGGCTACCCGCTGGGGGGCGGTGCCGCCCAGGCTATCTTTGCGGGCCACGCTGCGCGCGAAGTCGAAGATCGCGTAGACGCCCGCGTCGAGGTTGGGCTGCACGGCCTGGAACTCGGCCAGGGGCAGCTCGCGCAGCGGCAGGCGCAGCTCGATCCCGCGCCGCACCAGCCGCCCCACCTTGCCGTGGGCCTCGCGGAAGGGTGCCCCCAGGCGCACCAGCTCGTCGGCCAGGTCGGTCGCGAGCATGGCGTCGTCGAGGGCGGCGCGCATGCGCGCGGGCTGCGCCTCCAGGGTGTCCACCGCCGCCGCCGCCACCCGCAGCCCCAGGTCGAGCGTGTCGAGGCTGTCGAAGAAGGGCTCCTTGTCCTCCTGGAGGTCTTTGTTATAGGCCATGGGCAGGCCCTTCAGGGTGGTGAGCAGGCCCACCAGGTTGCCGATCAGGCGCCCGCTCTTGCCGCGCAGCAGCTCCATGCTGTCGGGGTTCTTCTTCTGCGGCATAATGCTGGATCCCGTGCTGTACGCGTCCGCAAGCTCGACAAAGCCGAACTCGGCGCTGCTGTAGAGCACCAGGTCCTCGGCCAGCCGGCTCAGGTGGACTCCGGCGAGGGCGAAGGTGAAGAGCAGCTCGGCCACGAAGTCGCGGTCGGAGACCGCGTCCAGCGAGTTGCCGGCCACTGCGTCGAACTCATCGAGGGACTCAGTCAGCCGCTCGCGCTCGACACCCAGCGAGTTGCCGGCCAGTGCCCCGGCGCCCAGGGGCAGGGTGCGCGCGCGGGCGGTGGCGTCGTCGAGCCGCTGCCGGTCGCGCTCAAACATCTCGACATAGGCCAGGCACCAGTGGCCGAAGGTGATCGGCTGGGCGCGCTGGACGTGGGTGTAGCCCGGCATCACCGTATCGGTGTGCTGCTCGGCCTGCCCCAGCAGGGCCAGCTGGAGTCCGAGGATGCGATCTCCCACCATGCGGGCCGCGCCGATCGCAAAGAGGCGCATATCGGTGGCCACCTGGTCGTTGCGTGAGCGCCCGGTGTGCAGCTTCAGGGCCACCTCGCCCACCAGCTCGCCCAGCCGGCGCTCGACGGCGGTGTGGATGTCCTCGTCGCTCGGCAGGGCCACAAAACGACCGTCGGCGAACTCCAGGCGCACCAGCCCGAGGCCCTGCACCAGCTGCTCGCGCTCCTCGGCGCTGATCAGCCCGGCCTCGGCCAGGGCCCCGGCCCAGGCGACGCTGCCCCCAATGTCGCACGCGGCCAGCCGCACGTCGTAGCGGAACGAGTCGTTGTACAGGGCCATATCCGCGGCCGTCGGCGCGCTGAAGCGCCCGCCCCAGAGCTTATGATCCATAATGGTGAATGGTGAATGCTGAATGCTGAATGTTGAACGCTTCATTCAGCATTCACCATTCGCTAAGTGCGGTACTCCGCGTTGATCGTAATATATTCGGTCGAGAAGTCGCAGGTCCACACCGTGGCCACGCCATCGCCCAGGCCTAGGTCGGCGTCGATGGTGACCTCGGGCACGTTGAGCAGGTCGCTGGCGGCCCGCTCATCGAAGGCCAGGGGCATGCCGGCCTCAAGCACACGCATGCCGCCGAAGGAGAGCAGCACCTTGTCGGGGTCGATCTCGGCGCCTGAGTAGCCCAGAGCGCAGAGCACCCGGCCCCAGTTCGGGTCGGCCCCGTAGAGCGCCGTCTTCACCAGCGGGCTCTTGGCGATGGTCATGGCGGCCTGCTTGGCGTCGGCGTCGCTGGCCGCCCCGCGCACCGTGATCGTCACAAAGCGCGTGGCCCCCTCGCCGTCGCGCACGACCGCCTTGGCCAGGTGCTGGCAGACGGCGGTGATCCCCTCCAGGAGCGCCTGGCCGTCGGGGCTGGCGAGGTCATCGATCGGCGCGTTGGCGGCGACGCCGTTGGCCATCGCCAGCAGGGTGTCGTTGGTGCTGGTGTCGCCGTCGATGCTGATGCTGTTGAAGCTCAGGTTGGCGGCGGCGCGCAGGGCGGCGTCCAGGCAGGCCGGGCTCACGGCGGCGTCGGTCGTGACGGTGGCGAGCAGGGTGGCCATGTTTGGGTGGATCATCCCGGCGCCCTTGGTCATGCCGCCGATGGTGATCGTGTGGCCCGAGGGCAGCCCGACCCGGGCGGCGCGGGCGTCGAACTCTGGGTGGCCACGCAATGGCTCCATGAAGACCGTCACCAGATCGCTGCATGCTTGGGGCTTCCCGACGAATCGATACGCCTGGTCTTGGGTGGTGTGGGCGGTGCATTCGGTGCGCGCGAAGACATCAGCTTGCAGGTGCACACCTGTTTGCTAGCGCTCCGCACAGGGCGCCCGGTGCGCATCGCCTACAGCCGTGAAGAGAGTTTCCTCGGGCATGTGCACCGCCATCCGGCGCGTATCTGGATGCGACACCACGCCACCCACGATGGCCGCATCGTGAAGATCGAAGCACGCTTCCTTCTCGACGGTGGGGCGTACGCATCTACGTCGTCGGCAGTGCTCATCAACGCCGTAACCCATACGCAGGGCC
>JBAXES010000228.1:0-6596 GCA_037140315.1 Chloroflexales bacterium | reverse complement strand
TCAGCAGGGTGATGCGGGCGGGCGTCTGGTAGGCGCTGATCCAGAGGATGAGAGGCAACAGGCAACAGGTAACAGGCAACAGGATGCGCGTGAACAGGGAACAGGGAACAGGCAACAGGATGCGCGGGAACAGGGAACAGGGAACAGGCAACAGCTTGAGATTTCGCTGTTGCTTGTTCCCTGTTCCCTGTTCCCTCATTTCTGGCTCCAGGTGATCACGATCACGCCGGCGACGATGATCAGGGCGCCGACGATGCGGGTGGGCGAGATCGTCTCATGCAGCAGGTAGCGCGATGGGATGAGCAGGATCACATAGTTCATGGCCAGCAGCGGGTAGGCGAAGGAGAGCTCGACCCGCGAGATCACGCCGAGCCAGAAGAGTGATCCGCCGAAGACCAGGGCGAAGCCCAGGATGACGCGCCACTCGGTGAAGGTGCTGAGGAGGATGGTGGGCGAGAGCGAGAAGGCCCCGACCCGCTCGGTGACGTGGGTGATGCCGACCTTGAGCATCACCTCGCCGATGACGGTGAGGACGCAGGCGGTGATCAGCAAGCTGTAGACGATGAACATGGCGCGTCTCTCGGGTGCAGTAGCGTGAGGATGAGTCATCGGCTGCGCTTCAGCACATAGACGGCGTAGTCGCAGATGCCCGAGCGCATCGGGTAGGAGCGCTCGACGGCGAAGCCGGGGCCGAAGATCGCCCGGTAGTCGGCCTCGGAGCGGATATGGCCGCCGCGGTCGAGCCAGTGCATCAGGTGGCCGGCGACGTTCCAGGGGTCGGGCGGGGGGATGTCCTCCATCACCAGTGTGGTTGCGCCGGGGCGCAGGGCGCGGTGAAGCTCGGCCATGGCCGCCGCCGCGATCTCGTCGGGCAGGTGGTGGATCACCCCGACCACGAGGGCGGCGTCGAAGCTGTTGTCGGCCAGGGCCAGGCCCTCGCCGCTAGTGGCCAGGTAGCTGCCGGGCCGGTGGCGTCCGGCGAAGCGCAGGTAGGTGGTGGAGAGGTCGATGCCGACGTAGCGGGCGGGCGGGAACTCGTCGGCGAACTCGCCGGTGCCGCAGCCGAAGTCGAGGAAGCGGCGATCATCGCCGGCCCAGGGCCGCAGCTCGCGGGCGATGGCCAGCCGCTCGCCGTGGAACCCGGCCTCGACGATCCAGCGCAGGATGTTCCACAGCTTGGGCGTGGCGCTGAGCCGGTCTAGCAGGTTATTGGTGGGTGAGCTTGTCATAATCTATACTATTGTGATGGACTCTGTATAGCGGAGGCCCGCTTACCCCGCGGCTTCATCACGGCCTTGGCGAACTTGCCTGAGTGGGCCAGACAGATGATCGAGAGGCCGAAGGGCATGCTCCCGCCGACGCCGATCCAGGCCGCCTCCAGGGCCATGGGCCAGCGCAGGGCGGCGTTGAGCAGGGGCGCGGGAGTCCCCATCGCCGACTCATCACCCCGGTCGGGCGTGACGCGCTCAAGCAGGCGCTGGGCCAGGGGGATGGGGAAGAGCAGGCTGAGGGCGTAGCTGACCCGCTCGACGTAGAACCCGGCCTCGGCGAGGAGCTGTCGGGCGGCGCGGGCGGTGTAGCGTCGGCGGGTGTGAACCTGCCGGTCGTGGCGCGAGCGCAGGAACTCGTAGGCGGGCAGGCGCATGAGCAGGCGCCCGCCGGGCCGCAGGACGCGGCGGGCCTCGGCCAGGGCCGCGGCCTCGCTCGGCACGGCGCGGTGGTAGAGCACATCGAAGGAGGTCACAAGGTCGAAGCTCTCGTCGGTGAAGGGCAGGGAGGCGACCGAACCCCGGGCGAACATGCCGGGGATACGCCCGGCCCCCAGCCGCGCCGCGTCGGCGCTGTAGTCGATCCCCACCACTGCGCCGTAGCGCTGGAGGAAGAGGGCGTCGCCGCCGGTGCCGCAGCCGGCGTCGAGGATGCGCAGCCCCGACCGACCGCGCAGGACTGGGTCGAGCAGCGCCGCGTCGATCGCGCGCATGCCGCCGTACCACCAGTGGCCCAGCTCGACGGCGGACATCACTTCGTACTCGGTTTTTTCCATAGCGTAGGGGACAGGGGATAGCCAACAGTCCGACACCGAGGGCGAACTATAGCAGAAGCCCCCGGCGTGTGCAAGTGATCAGCCTGGGCGCGAGCGGTGGTACACTAGCAGTTCAGCCATGCGCCCCTGAAAATCATCTTGACATGACACCCATAGCGCACCATTATACCCGTTCATACCTTGTAAATCCTTGATCACCACCACATGATGAGCAAGCTCCTCGCCCACCTGCCCTATCAGATTGCCGCCGATCTGCTGCGCGGCACCGATGACCTCGTCGGGCGAACCTGCCGCGACGACGCGGTGACTCTGTTCGCCGATGTCTCGGGGTTTATGCCGATGAGCGAGGCCCTGATCCGCTTTGGTCAGGATGGCACTGAGGACCTCACGGGCCTGCTCAACAACTACTTCGCGGTGATGATCGATCTGATCTCCTCCTATGGCGGGATCGTGGTCTCCTTCGGCGGCGACTCGCTGACCGCACTCTTCTACCTGAAGCATGGTGCGAGTCCGGGCGATGTCGCTACCCGCGCCATCCGCTGCGCCCTCGACATGCAGATCCTCATGCACCCCTACCGCGACATTGAGACGCGGGCCGGCCAGTTTAGCCTGGAGATCAAGATCGGCATGGCCGTCGGCCCGGTACTGTCTACGGTGGTCGGCGACCCGGATGTGCGCCTGCAGAGCGTGATCGCCGGCCTGTCGCTGGAGCAGGCCGCCGAGGCCGAGCACCTGGCCAATATCGGCGATGTGGTGGTCCACTGTGATCTGATCGCCATGGCCCCCGCCAGCATCTCCGCCACGAGGCGCGGCGATTACCGGCTGGTTGTTGGGCTGGACGTGCAGCCGGCCTATGCGCCGCTGCCCCCGCTGCCGGCCGCCGCCGAGAGCCTGCTGCCCACCCTCACCGCCTTCGTACACCCGTCCCTGGCCCACCGCCTGCTCGACGGGCAGCTGGGCTTTGTGAACGAGCACCGCAGCGTGACGGTGCTGTTTGTTGGGTTCAACGGGTTCGACTATGACGGCGACCCGCACGTGGGCGTCCGGCTCCAGGCCTATATCGCCCAGGTGGCGCGGATCGTGGAGCAGTACGACGGCGACCTGAACAAGATCGACATGGGCGATAAGGGCAGCAAGCTGGTGATCATCTTCGGCGCGCCCATTGCCCACGAGAATGATGCCGAGCGGGCCATGCGCTGTGCGCTCGCTTTGCGAGAATTACGAATAGGGAATGTAGCATTGAGAAGTTCGGAAGTAGGATCAGATGAGCCACAGAACACTCAATGCTCAACGCTCAATGCTCAATTCTCTATTCGAATAGGCATCGCCTCTGGGCTGGTCTACTGCGGGCTGGTGGGCGCGGAGATCCGCCGCGAGTACACGGTGATGGGCGACACGGTGAACCTGGCGGCCCGGCTGATGCAGGCTGCGGCGCCGGGCGAGATCATCGCGGCCAGCGGCGCCCACCGCCCGGTGGCCGACCAGTTCCTCTGGACGGCGCTGAACGCCATGCCGGTGAAGGGCCGCTCGCGGTCGGTGCCGGTCTACCGGCTTGAGCACGAGCAGCAGCGGGCCAGCCGCCACCAGGAGCCGTCGTACAAGCTGCCGATGGTGGGCCGCGAGGAGGAGATGCAGGTGCTCGAGCAGCACCTGCATCTTGCTAAGGGCGGGCGCGGCCAGGTGGTGGGCATCTGCGCCGAGGTGGGCATGGGCAAGTCGCGCCTGGTGGCCGAGGTTATCCGCATGGCGGCGCGGGGCGACATGGTCGTCCACACCGGTGAGTGTCTCTCGCACGGCAGCAACATCAGCTATCTGCCCTGGACCAGCCTGCTGCTCGGCCTCTTTGGCATCGACCCGACCTGGGATCAGGATGCGCAGATCGGGCACCTGCACGAGCAGGTGGAGGCCCTCTGCCCGCAGATCCTGCGGCGCCTGCCGGTGCTGGCCGGGGCGCTGAACTTGCCGGTTGAGGAGACGGATCAGACCCGCTCCCTCGACGCGCGGGTGCGCAAGGATGTCCTGGAGACGACGGTGCTGGAGTGCCTGCGCGCCATCGTCGCTGCCCGGCCTGCCGGCGGCGGGGTGCTGCTGGTGATCGAGGACTGTCACTGGATCGACCCGCTCTCGCACGACCTGCTTGAGGTCGTGGCCCGCGGCATCGTCGGCCTGCCAGTGATGATCCTGTTGGCATACCGCCCCCACGAGCACGAGAGCACCCGGCTGCGCGTGGCGCGGCTGCCGCACTTCCGCGAGCTGCTGCTGCGCGAGTTCAGCCTGCGTGAGACCGAGTGGCTGATCGGGCTGAAGTTCGGCTACCTCTTCGGCGCCCGCGGGGTGCTGCCGACCAGCTTCATCGAGCGGATCACCACGCGCTCGCAGGGCAACCCCTTCTACATCGACCAGATGATCAACTACATCCAGGACCAGGGGATCAACCCGGCCGACACCCAGGCGCTGGAGCTGGTGCGCCTGCCCGACAGCCTGCGCTCGCTGATCATCAGCCGGATCGACCGGCTCAGCGAGCAGGAGCAGATCACCCTCAAGGTGGCCAGCGTGATCGGCAGGGTCTTCCGGGCCAGCTGGCTGTGGGGGATCTACCCGCAGATCGGCCACCCCGACCAGGTGCAGGCCAACCTCGACCGGCTCAGCAACCTTGACCTGACGCCGATGGAGAAGGCCGAGCCCGAGCTGGAGTACCTGTTCAAGCATATGATGACGCAGGAGGTGGCATACGAGAGCCTGGCCTACGCCACGCGCTCGATGCTGCACGAGCAGGTGGGCGACTATATCGAGAGCCACTTCGCCGGCGAGGCCGATCGCTACCTCGACATGCTGGCCTACCACTACGGGCGCAGCGATAACATCGAGCGCAAGCGGCACTACTTCAGCCTGGCGGGGGATGCGGCCTACGCGGCCTACGCCAACGAGACTGCGATCAGCTACTACCACCGCCTGCTGCCGCTGGTTGAGCCGGCGCGCCAGGTGTCGGTGCTGATGCGTATCGGCGCCGTACTCCAGCTCGTGGGGCGCTGGTCTGAGGCCGAGTCGGCCTTCGGGCTCGCCCAGTCCACTGCGGCATCCGAGGGCGATACTGCGAGCGTGGCCCGCTGCCAGAACGCCACGGCCGAGCTGCTGGCCGCCCGCGGCGACTACGAGGGCGCCCTGGCTATCCTCGATCTGGCCATCCCGGCGTGGGAGAGCCTGGGCGACCTCGTGGGCCACTATGACGCGCTGCGCATCTTCGGTGCGATCATGATCGATACCGGGGCCTACACGCGCAGCCTGCGCTCGATCGAGCACGCCCACGAGCTAGCCGTGCGCCTGGAGGACAGCACCCTGATCGCCCGCTCGATCGGCGCGATGGGCGCGGTCTACATGGATATCAGCGACTATGAGATGGCCCTCTACTGCCTGGAGCGCAGCGCCACTATGGCGGCGAGCCTGCACGACTCGGGCCTGCTGGCGCGGTCGCGCGAGCGCATCGGCTCGATCTACCTGAACCAGAGCCGGCTGGTGGATGCGCTGGAGATCTTCCACGATCTGCTGCTGCGGGCGGTGGAGATCAGCGACCGCTGGGCGCTGGCCCGGCTGACCCACGAGATCGGTCGCGCCCACACGCTCTACGGCGAGGTGGGCGTTGGCATGGAGTGCTACGCCCGCCAGATCGCGGTCGCCCTAGACCTCGGGGAGCGGCGCGACCTGGCGATCGGCCTGGGCTACCTGGCCTACGCCTACGCCCGCATCGGCGAGTATACGATGTCCGAGCGGGCGAGCGATCTGGCCATCGCCCTCTGCGACGCGATCAAGCTGGCCTACTGGGCGTGTGAGTTCCGCCACGACTACGCGCAGCTGCGGACGGTCCAGGGGCGCTACGCCGAGGCGGCGGCCCTGAATGACGCGGCCCTCCAGCTGGCGCGTCGGCTGGGCAGCAACAATGCGGTGCAGCTCCAGGCGACGCTGCTTGCGGCCCGGCTGCGCGTGCTGCTCGGCGAGGAGAGTGCAGCCGCCGCGATCACATCTATCGCCGGCCTCGACGATGACTGGTTCGGCGAGGGCGCGCGCGCGGCGATCCACTACACGATCTGGCAGATCGACCGGGGCCGTGAGGCGGACCGCGAGGCCGCCGCAGCGCTCTATGTGGCGCTCAACGACACCAGCCCCACCGCCCTTAGCCGTGCCCGTGCCGCCAGGCTCACTGGCGTGATCCCGCGTTTGTTCGCCCGGATGCCCTCTCTGCCTATGGCCATCGACACGGGCACGGTGCCCAGCCTCGTCGCCCTGATCGGCCGCGTTGAGCAGCTGGTGGCGGCGGTGTAGCAGGCCCCGGCCCCGCTGCGGCGGGAGAGGGGCCGGGGGCAACGGGATTCTGCTACCTGGAGAGAAACGCCGCGACCCGGGCGTAGATCGCCTGGCGGTGCGGCCCGTGGGTGAGCAGCTGGTGGCCGGTGTCAGGCCACCAGGCGAGCTCGCGGCGCGGGCTGGCGACGCGGCTGAGGATGATCTGCGGGCTGCTCTGGGGGGCGACATCGTCGGCGCGACCGTGGATCACCAG
>JBAXES010000227.1:0-6629 GCA_037140315.1 Chloroflexales bacterium | reverse complement strand
TGATGGAAAAATCGACCTGGACGACGAAAGTCGGCCTGGCGCAGATGCTCAAAGGCGGTGTCATCATGGATGTTGTCACCGTCGAGCAGGCGCGGATCGCCGAGGAGGCGGGCGCTGTGGCGGTGATGGCCCTTGAGCGAGTGCCCGCCGATATCCGCGCCCAAGGTGGCGTCGCGCGGATGAGCGACCCTGAGTTAATTTCGGCGATCAAGGCTGCGGTAACCATCCCAGTGATGGCCAAGGCCCGGATCGGCCACTTTGTTGAGGCCCAGGTGATCGAGGTTCTGGGCATCGACTATATTGATGAGAGCGAGGTGCTCACCCCTGCCGACGAGGAGCACCATATTAACAAGCACAAGTTTACGATCCCCTTTGTCTGCGGCTGCCGCAACCTGGGCGAGGCACTGCGCCGCCTAGCCGAGGGTGCAGCGATGCTGCGCACGAAGGGCGAGGCCGGCACGGGCAATGTGGTCGAGGCCGTCCGACACTTCCGCACTGTCCAGGGCGATATCCGCCGCCTACAGAGCATGGATGCGGACGAGCTATTCACGGCGGCCAAGAATCTGCAAGCGCCCTATGATCTGGTGAAGCAGGTTGCGGTGGCGGGCCGGCTCCCGGTGGTGAATTTTGCCGCCGGCGGGATCGCCACCCCGGCTGACGCCGCCCTGATGATGCAGCTGGGCGTCGACGGCGTCTTCGTGGGCTCGGGGATCTTCAAGAGCGGCAACCCGATGCAGCGCGCACGGGCGATCGTCGAGGCGACCACCCACTATAACGACCCGGAGATTATCGCTGCGGTGAGCAAGGGCCTGGGCGAGGCGATGGTTGGTATTAATATTGACCAGATCCCGACCGAGCAGTTGATGGCGAAGCGGGGATGGTGAATTTTTAATATTGAATATTGAATATTGAATGCTGCGGCATTCAACATTCAATATTCAATATTCAACATTATGAACATTGGGGTGCTGGCGCTTCAGGGCGACTTTCGTGAGCACATCGAGATGTTGCGGCGCATCGGGGTGAAGCCCGTTGAGGTGCGTCTGCCGAAACATCTGGAGACGCTTGATCGTCTGATCATCCCTGGCGGGGAGAGCACGGCGATCGGTCGCCTGCTGGCGATCTACAACCTCGTCGCCCCGCTGCGCGCGCGGGCCGGCCGCGACCTTGTCGTCTGGGGCACGTGCGCTGGGGCCATCCTGCTAGCACGCACAGTACTCGACATGAAGCAGGGCGGGCAGCCGGGGCTTGAGGTAATGGATATGGCGGTTCGGCGCAACGCATATGGCAGCCAGCTCGACAGCTTCGAACTGCCCCTGGATATGCCCGTCCTCGGCGAGGCTCCACTGCCGGGGGTGTTCATCCGCGCGCCGCAGATCGAGTCGGTTGGCCCAGCGGTGCGTGTCCTGGCTCGCCTGCCTAGCGGGGCGGTGGTGGCCGCTCAGCAGGGCCGGATGCTGGCGACGACCTTTCACCCCGAGCTCACGGGCGATGATCGAGTGCATCGGTACTTCTTAGAGCTATAGACGATTTTAGATTGTGGATTTTAGATTGCGACGCGCAATCTAAAATCGAAAATCCGAAATCTAAAATCACGCTATGATCCGCTCTGTGGACCCCGGCGATCTCTGGTCGCTACGGCGCAAGCCGCGTAACCAGGTGGTGCTCTACACTGATGGGCTGCTCGCGCAGGCCCATCGGCCTGCTTGGTGTGCGCTGCGCTGTATGCTGCAAGGCAACGGGCGTGATCGCGCCACCCTGATCGCGCAGGAGCGCGGCACGAGCGCAGTCGTCCAGGCCCTCGGGCGGGGCGGTCGCCCCGAGCAGGATGTGGTCTACCTCGGCACCTCTGGGGCGCGGACGGCCCGCCTACCGAGCGACTACGATGTCTGGTTTCTGCTGCTCGAACAGCTCTGCATCCACGCTGGGCACGCCCACGTCCAGCGGCTCTACGCCGCAGCGCCCAGCCAGCACACCGAGGTGCGCGAGATCTTCCGCCAGCTTGGCTTTCAGGCCTACGCCCATAAGACGGTCTTGCACCTCTCTGGCCCCGATTGGGATCAGGGCACCACCCTGGCCCCCATGCGCATGCAGGCCCGCCGCGACCACTGGGCGGTGCACAAGCTTTACGGTGCGGTGACGCCGCACCTTGTGCAGCACGCCGAGGTGCGCAACGCCCGCCACTGGTCGCTGTCGATATCGCCACACCTCGGCGGGCCGCACCAGATGGCCTGGGTGCTCGGCCCCGACGATGACCTGATCGCCTACCTACGGCTGACCAGCGGTGTCTCGGGGCATGTCTTCAGCCTGATGATCCGGCCTGACGCGCGCGACCAGGTGGTCGATGTGCTGCGCTTTGGTCTGGCGCAGCTCAGCGATACGCGCCCGGCCTACCTGGTGCTGCGCGAGTACCAGGAGGATCTGCTTGGGCCATGCCAGGCCCTAGGCTTCCAGCCGATCGGCGAGCAGGCGCTGCTGGTGAAGAGCACGGTCGTTGCGGTGCGCCGGCCGCTGCTGGTGCCGTCCTTTGAGCCGGGGCTGGAGCCCCGGGTGACCGCCCCACGTATCTCTGCGGCCAGGGAGGATCCATAACCCTATGTCCGAGCGACCTGATGTGACGAACAATATCGATCTGCTGCTCGATGCTCTGCCGACCTATATCACGGACGTGATCCAGCATGGAGATGACGACCCATCTGATCTGCTTGAGATCGTGATGGATCTGGGGCGGCTGCCAGAGGCGCGCTATCGGGATGAGGAGCGCTTCCTGAGCGACCGCGAGGTGACTCAGGAGGACATTGACTATGTGATCGGGCGGATCGGCGAGTTTGGCGAGGATAACCGGGCCGGCATCCCGCGCACGCTGCACCGGATCTCGGCGATGCGCAACCGCCGGGGCATGGTGGTTGGCCTGACCTGCCGAGTGGGCCGGGCGGTGTTCGGCACGGTGGTGATCATCCGCGACCTGGTGGAGACTGGCAAGAGCATCCTGCTGCTGGGCAAGCCGGGCACAGGCAAGACGACCCTGCTGCGCGAGACGGCCCGCGTGCTGGCGGAGGAGTTTCGCAAGCGGGTGGTGATCGTGGACACCTCGAACGAGATCGCCGGCGACGGCGATATCCCGCACCCCGGTATCGGGCGGGCGCGGCGCATGCAGGTGCCCCGGCCAGCCGAGCAGCACGGGGTGATGATCGAGGCGGTGGAGAACCACATGCCCGAGGTGATCGTCATCGACGAGATTGGCACGGAGCTTGAGTCCATGGCCGCGCGCACGATTGCCGAGCGCGGCGTGCAGCTAGTGGGCACGGCCCACGGCAACACCCTCGACAACCTAATGATCAACCCGACGCTCTCGGATCTGGTGGGCGGCATCCAGGCGGTGACGCTTGGCGACGAGGAGGCGCGCCGGCGCGGCACACAGAAGACCGTGTTGGAGCGCAAGGCCCCGCCCACCTTCGATGTGCTGGTCGAGATCGAGAGCTGGGACAGCGTGACGGTCTACGATGATGTTGCGGCGGCGGTGGATGCCATTCTGCGCGGCGAGAACCCGCCGGCCGAGCTGCGCTCGCGCGATGCGGACGGAGTGGTGCAGGTGGAGACGGTGCAGCGCGAGCTGATCGACGCGCCGGCGCTGGGCCGGCGGATGGCCCCGGGGCGCGGCGGCGGCGAGCGTGGCGGCGGCGAGCGTGGCGGTGGCGAGCGTGGCGGCGGTCCGCGCCTGCGTGACCGCAGCGGCTCGGGCGGTGCCGCGAACGGAGCGATTGGCTCGGGGGTGCCGACCCAGCGCATCTTTCCGTTCGGAGTGAGCCGCAACCGGCTGGAGACGGCGATCGAGCGGCTACGGGTGCCGGCGGTGATCGTCCGCGACATGAAGGACGCCTCTCTGGTGATGACCCTGAAGAACTACTATCGTCAGAGCGCCCAGCGGCTCAAGCAGGCTGAGGACCACGGTGTGCCGGTGTATGTCCTGCGGAACAATACGATTACGCAGATGGAGCGCCAGCTGGCCCAGGTGTTTAACCTGCGCGATGCCGAGGGCGACGAGGCAGGGCAGCCCGATGGTGAGAAGCGCACCAACGGCTCCGAGGTGATCGAGGACGCGATGGTCGAGCTAGAGACGGCGATCGGCCAGCTGATGAACGGCGAGCGCAGCGCGATCGAGCTGACGCCGCGCAGCAGCTACATCCGTCGGCTCCAGCACCAGATGGCCGACCGCTATAACTTGCGCTCGGAGAGCCGCGGCGATGATCCGAATCGGCGGGTGAAGATCTACCGGTAGTGGCGGGCGCGGACGATCCCGCCGCTACCGGTTGGGGCTGCGCCCCAAGCCTGCTTTTTGTTGAGCACACCCAGCAAAAAAAGAACGTGGGGAGGCGCCTCCCCACATCCCACCGGCAGGTGGGCTACGCGAGATTGGCGCAGACAGGCTATAATGTGCCTATGGGCATATTTATCACATTCGAAGGCCCGGAGGGCTGCGGCAAGAGCACGCAGGCGCGGCTGCTGTACGAGCGGCTCCAGGGCCTGGGCTACCCGGTCATCCTGACTCGTGAGCCCGGGGGCACCCGGATCAGCGAGCTGATCCGGCGGATCGTTGTGGACCTGCGGCACACGGAGATGGCGCCGACGACAGAGACCCTGCTCTTCTCGGCGGCGCGGGCGCAGCTGGTGAGCGAGCTGATCCGGCCGTACCTGAACACTGGGGGGATCGTGCTCTGCGACCGTTACGCCGACTCGACCTTCGCGTACCAGGGCTATGGGCTCGGGCGCGATCTGGATGAGCTCCAGGCGATCACGACGGTGGCGACGGGCGGACTGATGCCAGACCTGACCTTCTACCTTGATCTGCCGGTGGAGGAGGGGTTGCGGCGTAAGCAGGCGGCTAAGGAGCGGGCCGAGCAGAGCACGCCTGGAGCGACGTTCAGCACGCCGCCGGAGTGGAACCGCCTGGATGCGCGCGACCTGGCCTACCATCAGCGGGTGGCCGCCGGCTTCGCTGAGCTCATCCGCCAGGACCCCGGTCGCTGGCGCTCGCTGTCGGCTGACCAGCCCATCGTGGCACTGGCCGATCAGATCGTGTATGAGGCTGAGCCCTTGCTGAAGCGTGTGACGCGTCTGGGGGCAGATCGATGAAGCTAATACTTGCCGTGGTGCAACACCAGGATGCGGGTAACCTTGTTGACGCGCTGACGGAGCAGAGCTTTCGGGTGACGAGGCTGAGCAGCCAGGGCGGGTTTCTTCGCGAGGGGAATGTCACGCTGCTGCTGAGCGTCGAGGACGCCCAGGTAAACACGGTGGTCAAGACGGTGCGCGAGCACTGCTCGACGCGTACGCGCTATGTCTCGCCAATGCCGCCGATCGCCGAGTCCGGCGAGTTCTACCCGCCGGCGCCCCTGGAGGTGCAGGTGGGCGGGGCCACCGTGTTTGTGCTGAAGGCAGAGGCGGCGCGGCTCTAGCGCGAGTGCAGGTTGAGGTGCGATGGAAGCTATTCAGAACTTTCTCTCGGACTTGGTGCCGATCCTCCAGGTTCTGGGCGTGTTTCTCGGGGCCTACCTGGTGCTGCTCTGGGCGGCGTCGGTGCTGTGGGCCTACCGCGACATCCGCCGGCGTAGCGAGGATGTGTCGGTGCAGGTTCTGGCAGTCGGCCTGGTGCTGCTGCTGCCCTTCGTGGGGCTCCCGTTGCATCTGATCCTGCGCCCGCCGCAGACTCTGGCCGAGAAGTACGAGCGCTCCCTTGAGGAGGAGTACCTGCGCAACGACATTGAGGAGAAGTACGTCTGCCCTGAGTGCCAGCGGCCGATCGAACCCGACTTCATCCTCTGTCCGCACTGCAACACCTCGCTGCGCCGCCGCTGCGACAGCTGCGCGCGGGTCGTCGATCTGACCTGGAGCACCTGCCCGTACTGCGGCGATGACGGCACAGCCGCCTCGCGTCAGGCGCCTACGGTTCAGGCCGGCGGCTACCGCTCGCCGCAGCCTGAGAATGTGGTGCGGTAGGGGCGGCTCGCGAGCCGCCCCTACCGCATTTGAGAGGCAGCGCGATGCCGCCTGCGATCACTGATGTGCCGGGCATCCTCGTCGGCCACGCCGAGAACCGCGCGGCGCTGACCGGGGTGACGGTGGCGCTGTGCCTGGAGGGCGCGGTGGGCGGGGTGGATGTGCGCGGGGGCGCGCCCGGCACCCGCGAGACCGACCTGCTGAACCCGGTGAACGCGGTGCAGGAGGTTCACGCGGTGGCGCTGTGCGGCGGCAGCGCGCTTGGCCTGGCTGCGACGGTGGGAGTGGCGCAGTGGCTTCAGGAGCGCGGCTACGGCTTCGATGTGGGCGTCGCGCGGGTGCCAATCGTGCCGGCGGCGGTGATCTTCGACCTAAGCCTGGGCGAGGTGGCATGGCCCGACGCGGCCCTGGGCTACGCGGCCTGCGCGGCGGCCGGCCCGGCAACCGGCGAGGGCTGCGTCGGCGTGGGGATTGGCGCGACGGTGGGGAAGATCCTCGGCCCGGCCGGGGCGATGAAGAGCGGCGTCGGCAGCTGGAGCGAGGTGCTGCCTGACGGCACGACGGTGGGGGCCCTGGTGGTGGTGAACGCCTTCGGCGACGTGTGGGCGGAGCACGGCGGGATCATCGCCGGG
>JBAXES010000226.1:0-6637 GCA_037140315.1 Chloroflexales bacterium | reverse complement strand
GATCGGCCCGCCGACGGCGGCCCGATCTGGAACGCCCGCTACCAGACCTTATGGTACTTCGATAATGACACCCTGGCCCCACTGCGCGCCGATATCTGGCTCGACCGCACCAACCCGGCCCGCCACCGCCTCCAGATCAGCCACGCCGACGGCGGCGCGCCCTACGAGCTCCAGCTCGGCAACGGCACCGACCGGCTCTCCTATGCCCTGAACGCGCAGTATGCGCCTGTCCTCTACGGCAGCCTGCCTGTGTCGGTCGCCCTGAGCCAGCCCGCCCTGATCAGCGCGGCCGCCGACGCGCCCGCGCAGTCCCGCGCCCTGGCCGAGCGGATCAGCTACGGCGTCTGGGGGGTCCCGCTCTTCTACCTGCGCCAGGCCCAGGCCGCCCAGGACCTGCGCGTCCTCGGGCGCCAGCGCGACGGCGGCCACACGGTGCAGATCCTCAGCTTCTCGGGCGTCAGCCCGATGGGCCACCCTGCCGATGCGCCCGGCGCCACGGCCGAGCGCGTCACCGTGCTGCTGGCCCTCGACACCGCCGACGGCCGCCTGCGCAGCGCCTCCGAGCTCGCCGGCCCCGCCGGCGGCGCCCAGACGAGCCGTGTCACCTGGAAGCTGATCGACGAGCAGAGCTTCAGCAGCCGCTCCGACGCCGGCGCGCCCTTTGACGTCGACCAGGCGTGGAACGGCCAGGGCACGTTCCCCGAGGCGCTCTCCCACAGTATCGCCGACCCGGCCGTGCCGCTCATCCCTACAGCCAGCCTGGGCGACCCGGCCCGCCTCCTAGCCACACAGCCGATCCCGCTCTGGGCCCCGGCCACGCCGCCCGCCGGGGTGGATCGGGCTATGCTCGTCTGGCGCCCTTCCCCTGATCTGCCCCCGGACATCATCTACCTCGGCCCTGATCGGCGCCTGATCATGCAGTTCAACAACTTCAGCCAGATCGCCGCCGTCGAGCCGCTCACCATCGGCCTCTGGAGCGCCCTGCTTGAGCCGGGCCGCGCCAGAGGCTACCGGGCGACGCTGGCCCGCCAGGACTCTGGCGGCGCCGACCCCAGCGCGAGCATCCTGATAGAGGCCTACGGCTTCTCGCGCGCCGAGTTCGTGGCCGTCATCAAGTCGCTGCGCCCCCTCGACGCCGATCTGCTCTCCGCCCAGGATCGCCTCTTCATCCAGCCTATCAGGTAGCCAGAGCTGATACAACGTCACCTCCCGGTGGGGGTGTGGGGGCAGCTTCGCCGCCCAATCCCAGCAAAAAGCGGGTCTGGGGCGCAGCCCCAGGGACATTGCACTGGCCCTGATCAGGTAGCGCGCTGGTTTATGGGGGTGCAAAAAAGTTGGTACAATAGCCTCCAGACGCACGCACGCACGCACGCACTAGCCTGAGAGGCAAGCATGGACTTTGTACATAAGGTGGCAGTTATCACCGGGGGCGCCCAGGGCATCGGCCGCTCGGCGGCCCTCGCCCTCGCCCGCGAGGGCGCCGCCGTCGTCATTGCCGACCGCGACGGGCCGGCCGGACGGTCGCTCGCCGAGGGGATCGGCTCCTGGGGCGGCCGGGCCATGGCGGTCGTCGCCGATGTGTCCAATGAGTCCGACGCCGCGCGCATCGCCGCTGAGACGGTGGCGGCCTTCGGCGGCATCGATGTGCTGATCAATAACGCCGGCGTCCAGACCCCCGGCACCGTCGAGAGCACGCCCCTAGATGTCTGGAGCGCCACAGTCGCCGTGAACCTCACCAGCGTCTACCTGGTGTCGCGCTTTGTGCTGCCCGAGATGCGCCGGCGCGGCGGCGGGACGATCGTCAACGTCGCGTCGCTCCACGGCCTGCTCACCGAGCCAGGCTGGTCGGCCTACGCGGCCAGCAAGGGCGGCGTGATATCGCTCAGCCGCAGCATGGCCCTCGACTACGCCGCCGAGGGCATCCGGGTCAACTGCGTCTGCCCGGGGGCGATCGACACCTCGCTGCTGCGGGCCGCCGCCCTGCACGAGCGCCGCGCCAACCCCGAGGAGCGCATGCACGAGTGGGCCGCCCAGCAGCCCCTCGGGCGCCTCGGCACCCCCGAGGAGGTCGCCGACCTGATCCTCTTCCTCGCCGGCCCGCGCTCCAGCTTTCTCACCGGCGGCGTCTACACCGCCGACGGCGGCCGCGGGGCGGGGTTTCTATGATCACCATCCACGTCCGCTTCTTCGCCGGCCACCGCGACATCGTCGGGCGCGCGGCGATGGACATGCAGCTGGAGGACGGCGCCACCCTCGGCGGCGTGTGGGAGCAGCTGACGGCCGACTACCCGCGCCTCGCCGGCTACACCGGGCGTCTGCTCTACGCGCTGAACCAGGAGTTCGCCGGGCCGGACAGCGCCCTGTCCGACGGAGACGAGGCGGCCTTTATCCCGCCGGTCAGCGGCGGCACCTCCGGCGCGCCGGCCTTCGCGCCCTTCCTGATCACCGAGGCGCCCCTCGACCCCGCGCCCCTGGCGGCCTACGTGCAGACCCCCGGCGACGGCGCGGTCGTCACCTTCGCCGGCGTCGCCCGCGACAACTTCGCCGGCCGGGCCAGCGCCCACCTGAGCTACGAGGCCTACGCCGAGATGGCCGCCCCGGTGCTGGCCCAGCTCGCTGAAGAGGCCCGCGCCCAGTGGCCAATCGGCAGGGTGGCCGTCCACCACCGCGTCGGCCGCCTGGAGATCGGTGAGACCGCCGTGCTGGTGGTGGTGGCATCCCCGCACCGCCAGGCCGCCTTCGCCGCCGCCGCCCATATCATGGACCGGATCAAAGAGGTCGCGCCGATCTGGAAGCGCGAACACTGGGCCGATGGTGATGTGGAATGGCGGTAGGGGCGAAGCATTTTGGTGTGTCGCTCCGCGACACACCAAAATGCTTCGCCCCTACAGGATACGGACATGCCTGAATTACCCGAGGTAGAGGTCGCCGCACGATCCCTGGCGGCGCAGGTGGCGGGCCAGCGCATCGCGGCGCTGGAGAAGCTCGACTGGGAGCGCATGGTCGAGACGCCCGACCTGCCCGACTTCCGCGCCCTGATCGTCGGACGGGAGATCCTGGCCGTGGGCCGGCGGGCCAAGTGGCTGCTGGTCACCCTCGACGCCGACTGGACGTTGGCCGTCCACCTGCGCATGTCGGGCAGCCTGATCGTGTGCGGCCCCGAGGCGCTGGCCGACACGCACACGCACCTGGTGCTGGCCCTCGATGACGGCCGGCGGATCTTCTTCACGGACCAGCGCAAGTTTGGCCGGGTGCGCCTGCTCGACGCCGTCGGCCTGCACCTGCTCGACGCCGCCCACGGGCCTGAGCCGCTCGGCGAGGCATTCAGCGCCGAGGCGCTCGGCCGCATCCTGGCCGGCCGACGCACCAAGCTTAAGCCGCTGCTGCTCGATCAGACGGCCATCGCCGGGATCGGCAATATCTACGCCAGCGAGGCCCTGTGGATCGCCCGGCTGCACCCGCAGATCGCCGCCACCGCCGCGCCGGCTGCGCAGGTGCCGGCCCTGCACGCGGCCATCCGCCAGGTGCTTGAGGAGGCGATCAGCAACCAGGGCAGCTCGCTGCGCAACTACCGCAACGGCTACGGCGAGCGCGGCCAGAACCAGGATCATTTTCGGGTGTATGACCGCGCAGGCGAGCCCTGCGAGCGCTGCGGCGAGCTGATCGCACGGGTGGTCATCGCCCAGCGCAGCACCTTCTACTGCCCAAGCTGCCAGCGTCTGCCGTCTGCGTGAGCCGCCAGGTCGCCCGCGGCGGGCCGATCGCTCCCCCTGAAGCGCTCACCAGCGCGAGAGGATATCACCATGTCGGAGCAGCTCCTGCTTATTGAGGATGATGTGGTGCTCCAGGTTGCGCTCAGCGCGATGCTGCGCCGCGAAGGCTACACCCTGCTGATGGCCCACAGCGTCGCCGAGGCCCGCACCCAGCTCGAGCGCGAGCGCCCGATCATCGTCTTGCTCGACCTCGGCCTACCCGATGGGAGCGGGTTCGATGTGCTCCAGCAGCTCAGCGGGTCGATCGAGGGCCCTATGGTGATCGTCACCACCGCCAGCGACACCCTGCCTACGGCGATCAATGCCCTGCGGCTGGGCGCCTTCGACTATCTCACCAAGCCGATCAACAACGACCTGCTGCGCAACGCTATCCGGCGGGCCGCCGAGCACTACCGGCTGCGCCAGTCCGCCCGCGAGATCGAGCTGCTGCGCGCCCACGAGGAGGCTATGCGCGCCACCGCCCGCGCCGCCGCCCACCATATCAGCCAGCACCTCACCGTGATCATGGGTGAGACCCAGCTGCTCCAGGAGGAGCTGTCCGACCCTGAGGTGCGCGCGAGCCTGGAGCGGATCCTGCGCGCCACCGAGCATGCCGCCCAGACCCTGGTGGACCTGCGGTCGGCCCGCCACTTTGTGATCAAGGAGTCGCATGCCGTCGATCCCATCCTCGACCTCGACGCCGCAGCGGACTCCGATACGCAGTGATATCAAATCCGGCTCGTTCGTGTGCGTAGCGGGGAGGCTTGGAGGGGCGCAGCCCCTCCGAGAAAAACCCTTCGCACACTATCAGACAAGGGGTGATAGGTATCAACCTATCACCGTGGCATCGCCCTCATCAGCTTGTCCCGCTCGGCGTAGAGCCTGGCCGTCAGGTCGCGCACGAGGGGGAACTCGCCGACCAGCGCGCCCTCGTCCTCCCAGAACTCGCCGAGGGCCCGGCTGCCGGCCCGCTCGTAGGCCAGGGCCTGGGCCAGCATCTCCAGGTGATCGAGGGCCTTGACCAGACGCGCCTCCTTCGACCCCCCCGCGCAGTACTCGTCCCAGAGGGCCAGGTACTCGTTGGCCTGGGGCAGCCCGGCGAACAGCTCGATCATCCCGCGCCGCTCGGCCTCGCGCTTCGCCGCCGCGCCGAAGAGCCGCCGCGCCGAGGCCGGCAGATCTCCGATCAGCGCCTCGGCGATATCGTGGAGCAGCGCGATCGCCAGCAGGCGCCCCCGCTCGATCCCCGGCTGCTGGTCGCCGATCAGCAGCGCCAGGGTCGCCACGCCGAACGTGTGCTCGGCGATGCTCTCGACATCGCGCATGCCGCGCTGGAGCCAGCCGGTGCGCGGCAGCAGCTTGAGGCTCATAAGCCGGCTCTGAAGATCGTAGAGGGCTGATACGCGCTGGTCGTCCATCGTGTTTCCCCTTCTGTCCGCTGTGTGGCAGAGACGCAAACACAGCCTGCGCATGCGCAGGCTGTGGTACGAAGTTCAATAGTAGCCGCCTGGAGTGGCATTATCCCATTGAACTGCCGCCGAGTCAACGGGCGATTACGGCGTATAATGCGGGCAGCTTCTGATTAGGTTCATGGTGACATCAATGCAAGCGCATAACCCATCGGCGGCAGCCGGCCCTCTGTGGCGGCGGGCCGCGCTCATCGTGCTGATTGTGGTCGGCGTGGGCATGACCATCTTCTTCGGCGCACGGGCCGTGCGCTCATTCCGCGACCTCCAGTATATCCGTGAGCAGGGCCTTGATCGCGGCACCGCCAGCGTCGATGCCATCCGGGGCTGGATGACAATCCGCTTCATCGCGGTGGCCTACGCCGTCCCCGAGGAGTACCTCTACAGCGAGCTCGCCATCCCCTTCGAGCGGCGCAACGCCAACAGCCCCCTGGGCAGGCTCAACACCGACTACAAGCTCGGCGACTCGCCCAACGGCAGCTACCCGGCGATCATCGACAAGGCCCAGGCCGCGATCACGGCCTACCGCGCCAACCCGGTCGTCACTGGCCTGCGCGATGTGCGCCCCTGGATGAGCGTCCACTACATTGCCAACAGCAGCGGCGTGCCCGTCGACTATATCTTCGCCCAGCTCGGCCTGCCCACGCAGGGCAACGCCGACAAGCCGCTGGAAATGCTCGCCGTCGACCTCACGTACCCCGATGGGCCCCAGGCGATGTCCGACGCCATCCAGCGCGCGCTCGCTGGCTACCAGAAGGCGCCATGAACCTCTCCGACCTGAGCAGCTCGCTGCTGACCATGATCGTCACCTATGGCGCGTTCGCCCTCGGCGCGGTGGTGTTCCTGGCGGCGGTGGGCCTGCCATTCCCCAGCACGTTCTTCGTCTTGGCCAGCGGCGCGTTTATCCAGCAGGGCGTGCTCGACCTTTACTCGACCGTCGCCGTCGCCCTCATCTGCGTGGTGCTCGGCGACACGACGAGCTACGGCATGGGCCGCCTGCTGCGCCGCATCGTGATCGCCCGTGTGGGCGAGACGGCGCCCTGGCGCAGCGCCGAGGCCTACTTCCAGCGCCGCGGCGCGATCTCGATCTTCCTGACCCGCTTTCTGCTCACGCCGATCGCCGTCCCGATCAACCTGATCGCCGGCAGCAGCGAGTATGCGGCCCTGCGCTTTGTGGGCTTCGCCGCAGCCGGCGAGCTGATCTGGCTGGCGCTCTTCGGCAGCCTCGGCTATGTGTTCGGCAGCCAGTGGGAGTACGTCAGCGACCTCGTCAGCAACCTGAGCGGCGTGATCGTCGGCCTCGTCCTGCTGGGCGTCGGCGTCTTCTGGCTCACGCGCAAGCGGGGATCATAATATATGTTTGGCATGAGTCATCCCGAATTTAATCCAGGCTGATGCAAACCTGGAGGCGGGGCGGCA
>JBAXES010000225.1:0-6659 GCA_037140315.1 Chloroflexales bacterium | reverse complement strand
AATCAGGGCGTCATCTTGCACACTGATCGGATCGCCCGAGCGCTGCTCCAGCGCGTTGATCAGCCCATTGCCCGACGAGTCGTAGGCCTGGATGGACTGAAGCATGCGCCCGAGGGTGCTGCGCACTGTGGCGCTGTCGCCGGTGAGCGCCGACTGGATCGCGCCGCCCAGGCTATTCAGCGCGGCGCTCACCGCCGCAGCCCGGCCCAGATCGTACGCCGCCAGGCTATGCGCTCGCAACACGCCGTAGCTGCCCACCGCCGCGCTATAGGCGCTCACGAGGCCCTTCGCCACCTCGGCGGGCTGATCTTTCTGCGCTCCGGCCAGCAGCGGCAGGATGGACGTGTAGAACGGCAGCGACCAGTACTCGTCTGCGGCCGCCACCATATAGCGGGCGTAGGGCGCGCTCGCCGACACAACCTCAACCGCGCCCATCAGCGACGCCTGGTAGAAGAGCACATCCAGCTGCTTGCCACCTACGCCCAGGCCCGCCGCATCAAATGCCGACTGTAAGCCGTCGATATCGATCGAGGGCACACCCGCCGCCGTCAGATCGTAGCCCAGGCCGCCGATCGGATGCCCCGGCCCGGCGAGGATCAGCATGGTGTGGCTGGCCGGATACCGGGCCAGCGCCGTCTTGATAAAGTCGCCGAGGGTCGCCGGGTCGCCGGTGGCGATCTCGCCGCGCTCCTGGCAGTCGGGCAGGGCCTGGGGCGGCAGATAGCAGAGCTGCGCCCCGGTGGCACCATAGGCGTCGATCAACGTCACCAGGTGCAGCTGCGGGTAGGCCGACGCCAGGCCGCGCAGCTGCGCGATCTGCTTGCTCGCGGCGTCGCCGAACGGGTTGTCGCCCGCCGCATACACCATCAGGGTCCAGTCAGCGGTGTCGCCCGCCGCAGCCGGCAGGACGTCAGACGGGGTGACCGCCGCCGTCGGCGGCGTGACCGGCTCCGACGCCAGGGTGATCGCCCGCTCGTAGAACGAGTAGCCGGACTGCGCTCCCGCCTGATCATAGACGACCACGTACCAGCGGTAGCTGCGCCCGTAGTGGAAGTCGAAGCTCGGCACGGCCCCGAAGCTCTGCGGCGAGAGCGCGAAGGTGAGCGCGCTGCTGATTGGCCCGCACACCTGGGGCGGCAGGCTCGTGCCCGGGTCGATCCGCTGCGGGTCATACACGCAGAGCTGATAGCGATCATCCACGCCCCGCGCAGCCCAGCTCAGTGTCACCGGGCTGGCGTCGGTGGCTACGGCCACGCTATATGCGGCCGGGTCGCCCAGGGCCACGTCGCCGACCGCCATATCCTGGCCCGCCTTGGTCTGCCCCGCGCCCAGCGCGCTGATCGTCGGCCCGGCCCAGAAGCCCAGCCGGCCATCCGGGCGGGCGGCTGCGGTTGGCGCATTAAGAAACCAGACCTGGTACGACTCGCCGGAGCCCAGGGGCTGCACCCCGGAGAAGCTGTAGCGCCCCGCCGCATCGGCGACGGCGTTGGCGATGATCGCGCTGCCGACGGGGGTCGTGCGCGACAGGAGCACCTGGGCGTCCGCCGCAGCCGCGCCCGCCTGCGTCACCGTCCCGCTGATCGTCGCGGAGGTCGCGCAGATGCCCATGTCGATATCATCGACCCACAGCTGCTGCAATGGGCCGACCGCCGCGCTGCTGCGCAGCGTCACCAGAAACATCGCGTGGCCGAGGCCGCTCAGCGTGCCCAGCTTAGCCGTGTCGGTGATGTCCCAGGTGAAGGGGTGCCAGTTGCCGTCGGCCTGGGCGGCTGCGGCGGTCGGTGGGAACACATCCACCGCGACAATCGGCTGGTCAATGTTCTCCCTCCCCACCTGGTAGATCTCCACCTGGAGCTTATCGCCGGCCTGCGTCGTCCCGAGGGCGTAGCGGTAAGAGAGCGTGCCAGTGATCTCGGTGGTTGCGGCGGGGACGGTGAACTGCTGGCCGACCGACGCGACCCCGTTGATCGCGACCTCCGACATTTTAACCGACTGGCTCGGCGATCTCCACTGATTGCTGTCAATGCTGGCTGGCGGGCGCACCGCCACCCACGGCGATGAGGCTACCGGCAGGGCGACCGCCGGGTCGGCGAGGGCCGCGGCGCAGATCTCCACCGCCTGGCTGAGGCGCGGGCCAGAGGAGGCGAGGTCAGCGTGGGTGAAGGGCGGCGGCGCGGGCGGCGCCGCGCCGGGGATGAACAGCGCCGGGCGCGGCGGGGCCTGGGCCGAGACGCCCAGCGGCAGCAGGGCCAGCAGCAGCATGAGTCGCAGAGCGATACGTGTAGGGTTCAATGATCCCTCTGTCTTTCTTTTTGGTAGAATAGGCGTAGCCGCGCCCGCGCCTGCGGACGCGCCCCGCCGGGAGATATCTGCATGACCGAACTGCACAACCTGACGATTGCTGGCGCCCGGGCCGCCCTCGACGCCGGCGATCTGACATCGCTTGAGCTGACCGAGGCGCTCCTGGCGCGCATTGAGCGCACCGAGCCGAGCATTAGAGCGTTCCTCACCATCACCGCCGAGGCGGCCCGCGCGCAGGCCCGCGCCGCCGACTCATCCCGCGGCCGGCCCGAGCGCGGGCCGCTCCACGGCATCCCCCTGGCGATCAAGGATCTCATCTGCACCGCCGGAGTGCGCACGACCTGCGGCTCACGCATCCTCGAGAACTTCGTGCCGCCCTACAGCGCCACGGTGATCGAGCGCCTAGAGGCGGGCGGCGCCGTGCTGCTCGGCAAGCTCAACTGCGACGAGTTCGGCATGGGCTCCAGCACCGAGGCCAGCGCCTACCAGACCACCAGCAACCCCTGGGACGTGAGCCGCGTGCCCGGCGGCAGCAGCGGCGGCAGCGCGGCGGCCGTGGCGGCGGGCCAGGCCCTCGGCACCCTCGGCACCGACACCGGCGGCTCCATCCGCCAGCCCGCCGCCCTCTGCGGCGTCAGCGGCCTCAAGCCCACCTACGGCAGGGTCAGCCGCTACGGGCTGATCGCCTACGGGTCGTCCCTCGACCAGATCGGTCCCTTCGCCCAGACGGCCGCCGACCTGGCCCTGATGATGCAGGTGCTCGCCGGCCACGACCCGCGCGACGGCACCAGCGCCACCACGCCGGTGCCCGACTACCGCGCCGCCCTCAGCGGCGACGTGCGCGGCCTGCGCGTGGGCGTCCCCGGCGAGTACTTCGTCGAGGGCATGGAGCCGGGCGTCGAGCGGGCCACCCGCGCCGCCATCGATGTCCTGCGCGCACAGGGCGCCGAGGTTGTCGAGATCTCACTGCCCTACACCAAGTATGCCCTGCCCACCTACTATATCATCGCCCCGGCCGAGGCCAGCGCGAACCTGGCCCGCTTCGACGGGGTGCGCTACGGCCCGCGCGAGCCGGGCGAGAGCATGTGGGATCAGATCGAGCTGACCCGCGGCCATCGCTTCGGCATTGAGGTGCGCCGGCGGATCATGCTCGGCGCCTACGCCCTCTCGGCGGGCTACTACGACGCCTACTATAAGCGGGCGCAGCAGGTGCGCACGCTGATCAAACGAGACTTCGAGACCGCCTTCACACAGGTGGATGTGATCGCAGCGCCGACCTCGCCCACGGTCGCATTCCCGATCGGCCAGAGAACCAACGACCCCCTGGCGATGTACCTGAGCGATGTCTGCACCCTGCCGATCAATCTGGCCGGCGTGCCTGGCCTGGTGGTGCCCTGCGGCTTCAGCGAGGGGCTGCCGGTCGGCCTCCAGCTGATCGGCCGACCCTTCGATGAGTCCACCCTGCTGCGCGTCGGGGACGCCTACCAGCGCGTCACCGACTGGCACACCCGCCGGCCCGCCGGGATCTAGCGTGGGCTGGGGGTGGGCAGCCGCGCCCCACCCCCAAGACCCAGCGGGGGCTGGGGCGCAGCCCCAGAAGCCCCACCCTACCGCTGGCTTTTATGCCCGAAATAGGTGTGAGGTACGATAAAGCCCAGCGACGATCAACCTTCACGAGCGATCCACCACTACAACTATGCACCCGCTCATCTCCGTGATCATTCCGGCGTACAATTCCGATGTGACGATACCACGCTCCCTCAGAGCCCTCTCCGCACAGCGCGGGGTGCGCTACGAGATCATTCTAGTTGACAGCAGCCCGTCTAACCTCCTCGGCCCGCTGCTACGCGAGCAGTTCCCTCAGGTTCGCTACATCCATAGCGCCGAGCGGCTCCTGCCACACGCGGCGCGCAACCTCGGCGCCGCCGCCGCACGCGGCGACCTGCTGGCCTTCACCGATCCCGACGCCTACGCGCACCCCGACTGGCTCCGCCAGCTCATGGCGGCCTATACGGCCACAGGCCATATCATCGTCGGGGCGGTGGCGTGCTACGGGCGGCGCTGGTTCGACCAGGGGGTACACTTCACCAAGTATGACAAGTGGCTACCTGGCGGCGTCCCGCGCCCGATCGACGTCGCGCCCACGGTGAATGCGCTCTACAACCGCAACATCTTCCTGCGCAGCGGCGGCTTCCAAGGCACCATGATGCTCGGCGACACGGATCTTAGCTGGCGTATGCGCGAGCAGGGCGCGGTGCTCTGGTTCGCACCCCGCGCAGTGGTCGAACACCACCACCTGGCCGACTGGGGCAGCTTCCTCAGCGAGCGCTACGACCGGGGGCAGCAGCAGGGCCAGCTCCGGGCGGGCGCGCATCGCTGGGGCAAGCTACGTCTGGGGCTCTGGTTTCTGAGCAGCATCCTGCTGCTGCGGGTGCTCTCGCAGCTCCTCAGCTCCGCCCAATGCGCGGCCAGATCGGGCGTGATCGGGCGGTTCTTGATCACCCTCCCGGTGATCACGGCCGGCCGAACCGCATGGGTGCTTGGCGAGGCCCACGGCTACCTCGACTGCCTCCGGGCAGATCCCGGCGTTGAGCGACTCCTGGCAGAGCTCCCCCAGCCGCAGGTGCCATAGCCCTGCGCGGCGGCATAGGCCGGGCTACACGTCCTTCGTCAGCTCCATAAACACCTCCTCCAGGGTGGCGTCGCCGAAGCCCTCGGCGGACAGGCGCAGGTCGGCGAGGGAGCCCTCGGCGCGCTTGCGGCCCGCCTGCAGCACCAGGATGCGGTCGCAGAGCCGCTCAGCCGTGTCAAGCAGATGCGTGCTGACCACAATCGCCGCGCCGCCCGCCCGCGCCTCCAGCAGCAGATCTTTGAGCTGGCGAATGCCCGCCGGGTCCACCCCGATCAGCGGCTCATCAAGCAAGATCACCCGCGCCCCGTGCAGGAAGGCCGCCACCAGGGCGGTCTTCTGGCGCATGCCCTTCGAGAGGCTCTCGGTGAGCTTGGCGCGCTGGGGCCAGAGGTCGAAGCGGCGCAGCAGGGCCTCGCGCTGCGCATCGAAGTCGCCGGCCAGCGGGCCGTAGCTGCGGGCGATGAACTCGATCTGCTCGGCCACGGTGAGCAGCGGGTAGAGGCTGGGCAGCTCGGGCACAAAGGCCATCCGCCGGCGGGCCTCGGTCGCTGCGGCCACACTATCGTGGCCGCACACCCGCACCGCCCCGGCGCTCGGCCGGAGGATGCCCACGCAGCAGCGCAGCACCGTCGTCTTGCCAGCACCATTGGGGCCAACCAGGCCCACGATCTCGCCGGCGCTCACCCGGAACGAGAGGCCATCGACCGCCAGGGCCCGCCCGTAGCGCTTGATCAGGCCGGAGACCTCCAGCAGGGTGGCGGCGCCTGTGGTCACTTAAGGATCACGCTGCGCATCGACAGCGACCCCAGGTCGAACTGGTCGTTGAAGAAGGCCAGCGTGTCCTGCGGGTCGCGCAGGCCGAGGGTGTAGAGCAGCGGCAGGTAGTGGTCGTTGGTCGGCACCGCCATGCGGGCGGCCTGGCCGAACTGCTCGTAGTCGATCAGCGCCTGGTCGTCGTGGGCCTCCAGCCGCTGCTTGACGATCGTATCGAACTCGACCGCCCAGTCGTAGACGCCGCCATCCATCTGGATCATGCGCAGGTTGTGGACGATATTGCCGCTGCAGACGATCAGCACGCCCCGACTGCGCAGGAACGCGAGCTGGCGGGCCAGGTCGTAGTGGTGCGCGGCGGGCTGCCGATGGTCGAGGCTGAGCTGAAAGATCGGGATGGTGGCCTCGGGGAACATCGGCTTGAGCACACACCATGCCCCGTGGTCGAGCCCCCACTCGTAGTCCTCGTGGACAGACACGGACTTCACCTCGGCGATCGTCATGCGGGCGTAGTCGACCGCCCCGGGCGCGGGGTACTGCTGGTCGTAGAGCTCCTGCGGGAACCCGCCGAAGTCGTGGATGGTACGCGGCGGGTCGGCCAGGGTCACGAACGTGCCGCGGGTGAGCCAGTGGGCCGAGATGCAGAGGATGGCCTTAGGGTGCGGCAGATGCCGGCCCAGATCCTCCCAGGCCCGCTTAAAAATATTGTCGGTGATCGCGAGCATCGGGTTGCCGTGGCCGACAAACAGCAGCGGCATGCGCTCAGTGCGCTCGTAGCGATCGGCGATCTGCCCGAGGGTATTTAGTCCAAGGCTGACGGGGGTCGAGTCCATTCCATTTCCTCCTGGATTACAGATAGGGCATCAGTGTAGCACACCCGCGAGCCGCGGAGCTCGTCAGCCAGGGCTGGTGCAAAGTCACCTCCCGGAGGGGGTGTGGGGGCGGCTTCGCCGCC
>JBAXES010000224.1:0-6663 GCA_037140315.1 Chloroflexales bacterium | reverse complement strand
CATAGAGAAGGTTTTAGGGCGGCAGCCCTAAACTTGATGCGGATGGGGCGCAGCCGCAGAGATATTGCCGTAGCCCCCGCCCGCTATCGCGATCAGCTCAGGCCAGGTGATGCACCTCGGCCAGGCCGTAGACCGGGGTGGGGATGCCCTCCATGCGCGCCTTGAGCTGTAGCGAGAGGAACTGCGAGTAGTGGCGCGACTGGTGCAGGTTCCCGCCGTGGAACCAGAGCGCCTCCTGCTGCGTGGGCTTCCACATATTGCGCTGCTCGCCCTCCCACGGGCCAGGGTCCTTGGTGGTGTTCGATCCCAGGCCCCAGCACTTGCCCACCTTGTCGGCCACCTCCTGCGAGACGATCCGCGCCGCCCAGCCGTTCATCGACCCGAAGCCCGTGGCGTAGACGATCAGGTCGGCCGGCAGCTCGCTGCCGTCGGAGAGGATCACGCTGCGCTCGGTGATCCGCTCGACGCTGACGCGGCTCTTCAGCTTGATCCCGCCGTCGATGATCAGCTGCGAGGCGCCCACGTCGATGTAGTAGCCCGACCCGCGGCGCAGGTACTTCATAAACAGGCCCGAGCCGTCCTCGCCGAAGTCCAGCCAGAATCCGGCGGCCTCCAGCTGCTGGTAGAACTCGGCGTCGCGCCGGGCCATCTCCTGGTAAACCGGGATCTGGAACTCGTGCATGATCTTATAGGGGATGGAGGCGAAGATCATGTCGCCGGTGTCGGTGGTAACGCCGTTGGCTAGGGCCTGCTCAGAGTAGAGGCCGCCCAGGGCCAGCTCCATCAGGGTGTCCGAGCGGGCGATGTGGGTCGAGGAGCGCTGGACCATGGTCACGTCGGCGTCGTGCTCCCACAGGGCCGCGCAGATGTCGTGGGCCGAGTTGTTCGAGCCGATCACCACGCACTTCTTGCCGGCGAAGGCCTCGGGGCCGGGGTGCTGGCTGGAGTGGTGCTGCTCGCCCTTGAAGCGCTCCATGCCTGGGAACTTGGGCATGTTGGGGATGCCGGACATGCCCGTGGCAAGGATGAGCTGCTTCGGTCTCAGCACCAGCTGCTGGCCGGCGCGTACCACGTTCACCGTCCACTCGCCCGTGGCCTCATCGTAGCTGGCCCCGGAGCATATGGTGGAGCCCCAGTAGTTCAGCTCCATGATCTTGGTGTACATCTCCAGCCAGTCGCCGACCTTGTCCTTGGGCGTGAAGATCGGCCAGTGGTCGGGGAAGGGCAGGTAGGGCAGGTGGTCGTACCAGACCGGGTCGTGCAGGCAGAGCGACTTGTAGCGCTTACGCCACGAGTCGCCGGGGCGCTCGTTCTTCTCGATGATGATGGTGGGCACGCCGAGGCGCTTGAGCCGGGCGCCCATACCGATGCCGCCCTGGCCGCCGCCGATGATCACGCAGTAGGGCTGGGTGCTGTAGCCGAGCTCGGCCTCCTCCTGCTGCTTGCGCTCCAGCCAGCTCTTGCGGTTCTTGATCGCCCCATGCTCGACGCCCTTCTCACGGGTCGGCCCGCGCTTCTCCTCGTGGCCCTTCAGCTCGACCATGCTGGTCAGCAGAGTCCAGCACCTGTCGCCCTTGAGGCGGATGTGGCCCTTCCCGCGCGAGACGGCAGTCTCGAAGGTGAACCAGGCGTCGGTCACGCCGCCGGCCTCGCTGGCCTCGCCGGAGATCTGCCAGCCGCTCGGATTGACCGCTGCGAGGGTCGCCTCCAGCATGGCCTGGATGGCCGCTCTGCCCTCCATGGTCTTAATGTTCCAGGTGAAGGAGACCAGATCGCGCCAGTAGCTGTCGTCGTCGAACATCGCCACTGCGGCGGGGATGTCGCCCAGCCCGAGGGCGGCCCCAAACCCGGACAGCCATGTGGTTACCTGCTCCGTCGGCGTGCGCGCACCATCGCTCATGTTTCGCTCCTCATTGAGTCTTTAATTCATTGTGCCTGTGGGCGCTAGGAATTATACTACAGGTTTTATTGGGGTGTAGCCCCAAACCGCACCAGAAAACACAAATGCGGCGCGGGCGGCAGGGCCGCCCGCGCCGCATTTGTGTTTTGAACTTATCCCCTGCGGAGGGTCGCGTAGCGCGGCTCCCACATGAGCGCATCGACGCGGTCGGCGAGCTCCTCGGGGGCGCTGGGGGCGGCCACGCCGACGCGCTGGGCCTCGCGGGCAACGGCGAGGGCCACCTGGCGCGAGGCCAGGCGCACGTTACTGAGGGCCGGGTAGAGCGAGGCGGTGGGATCCTGGCGGGCAGGCGACAGCTCGCTGAGGGCGCGGGCGGCGGCCACAAACATGCTGTCGGTGACGCGGCGCGCGCCGGAGGCGAGGATGCCCAGGCCCACGCCGGGGAAGATGAAGACGTTGTTGCACTGGCCGATAGTGACGAGCTTGTCGCCGAATGGCACCGGGGCGTAGGGGCTGCCGGTGGCGATCAGGGCTCGCCCGTCAGTCCAGGCCAGCAAGTCGGCGGGGGTGGCCTCGCTCTTGGAGGTGGGGTTGGAGATCGGGAAGATGATCGGCCGATCAACATGGCTGGCCATATCGCGGACAAGGGCCGCGCTGAAGGCCCCGGGCTGCGCGGCCGCGCCGATCAAGATGCCCGGGCGCACATTGTGGACGATCTCAGCGAGGGTGACGGGGCCAGACTCTGTCCGATCCCAACTGTCAGTACAGCTGGCTGGCTGGGCGTAGGCCACCTTGAAGGGTTCATCGCCCAGGTCGGTGCGCCCGGCGTGAACCAGGCCGCGGCTATCGACCAGCCAGATCATGCGCCTGGCCTCGGCGGGCGTGGCGCCCTCATCGCACATGGCGGCCACGAGCTGGTCGCAGATGCCGTGGACCGAGGAGCCGGCCCCGAGCATGACAATGCGCTGCTCGGGCAGAGGCACGCCGGCCACGCCGGTGGCGGCCAGCAGGCCGGCCACCGTCACCGCGCCGGTGCCCTGGATATCGTCGTTAAAGGTGCAGAGCCGGTCGCGATAGCGGTCGAGCAGCGTGGCGGCGTTCTGCTTGGCGAAGTCCTCCCACTGGAGGATGACGTTGGGGAAGACGCGGATCACCGCCGCGACGAAGGCCTCGATGAAGGCGGCGTAGGCCGAGCCGCGCATCCGCTCGTGGCGCCAGCCGAGGTAGAGCGGGTCGTCGAGCAGCTCGCGGTTGTTGGTGCCCACATCGAGGATAATCGGCAGGGTGGTGGCGGGATGGATCCCGGCGCAGAGCGTGTAGAGCGCGAGCTTGCCGATCGGGATGCCCATGCCGCCGATGCCCAGGTCGCCCAGGCCGAGGATGCGCTCGCCGTCGGTGACGACGATCACGCGCACGTCGGAGTAGGGGACGTTGCGCAGCATCTCCTCGATCGCATCGGCGGCGGGGTAGGCGATGTAGAGGCCGCGCGGGCGGCGGTAGATATGGCTGTAGTGCTGCGAGGCCGTGCCGACGATCGGGGTGTAGATGATCGGCATCATCTCGGCGGTGTGGAGCTGGAGCAGCCGGTAGAAGAGCACCTCATTTCGATCCTGGAGACTCGTCAGGAAGACATAGCGCTCGAGGTCGCTGGTCTTCTGACAGTAGTTCTCGTAGGTGCGGGCGACCTGCTCGTCCATGGTGGCGACGTGTGGCGGCAATAGGCCGATCAGACCGAGCTCGCGACGCTCCTCGTCGCTGAAGGCGCTGCCCTTGTTGAGCATGGGCGTGTCGAGGATCTGGTGCCCACGCACGGTTACGCTCAGGCTCACCACGCCGTCTGGCCCCGCGTGCATATCGTGAAAGGTGCTCATCATGTTCTCCGTAAAGCCATCACCGATGTGGCGGACATTGCCAGCTCCGCTGGCAATGTCCGCCACATCGACATCGACACATATTTCCGGGGGCCAAAGGCCCCGAACCCCGCGCTATCCGACGACGAGCAGCGGCACCGCGCTGGCCTGCGAGACCTTCTGCGCCGTCCCGCCGAGAAAGGCCATCTGGGCCCCGCTTAAGCCGTGGCGGCCCAAGACGATCAGGTCGATGTGCTTGCGGGCGGCCTCCTCGACAATCTCCTCAGCCACGTGGCCGACCGGCACCGTGGTGGAGATATGGCGACCGACGTCGCGCGTGATCTCCTGGGCGGCGTGGTCGAGGTAGCTGAAGGCCAGCTCGCGCAGCCGGTTGGTGGCCTCGTCGGCGCGGAGCGTGGAGATCGGCGCGCTGGCCGGGTCGATCACCTGGGCCAGCAGCACATCGGCGCTGGCCAGCCGGGCGAGCCCGGCGGCCAGGGGCAGGGTCCGCTCAGCCTCAAGTGATCCGTCGAGGGCGACCATGATCCGCCGCAGGGTCGGGGCCTCTGCGACCGGGCCGGTCTCGGAGCCGCGAATTAAGAAGGTGGGGCGAGTGGTGAGCTGAAGCACGCGGGTGGTCACGCTGCCCAGGGCCCAGCGCAGCAGCCCGCCCTTACCGTGGGTAGCCATAACGATCATGCTGTCGCCCAGGCGCGCGGCGGCGGCGACGATCTGCTCGGCCGGCAGGCCGAACACCACCTCGCGGCGCACCTCCTTCACCTGCGCGACGAGGGCGCCCGCCTCACGCTCCAGGTAGCTGTCGGCCTCGGCGTAGAGCGCCTCGCGCATCGTCTCCGCCTGCTCCTCCTGGTCGCCGAGAGTATCACCGGCGGCGGCGAGCAGCACCGCCTCGTGGTGCGCCACGGCGCGCACCAGGGCCGGCGCGATCACCCGCAGCAGATGGACCCTGGTCGGCACCAGGGCGGCCAGCGCACGAACAAAGGGCATGGACTGCTCGGCCAGGGGCGAGCCGTCGAGCGGCACGAGCAGGGTGAGCGACGATACTGTCTGTTTTGACATACCGATCCTCCTCCAATGCAAATCTAGGGCTGCCGCCCTAAAATCTCCCATCGATGGTACATGACGAGCGTGAACACCCACTGTGCCCTGAGCATAGCATCACATGTTGCCGCTGCAAGAGAAGAGGTATGCACGCCTAAGAGAACATCTCTGTACTGGACTAGGGCCAACACGCTTTAAATGCGGCGCGGCTATGCCGCAGAGCCAGCTTTTTGTGGGAGAGCTTCGCTCTCCCACACCCTCACCGATGACGCGGCTCTGGCGCTGGACATGCGGGGGTTGACAAGGCATCCCCCGGAGGTATAATATAGCCCTGTGGGATACCCCCCCTAGGTATTAGCATAAAGCGCCGGGGCATGCATAGCCCCGAGGAGGATTAGTATGGCCAAGCCGGTGGCGGTCACAGACGATGAGTTCGAGCAGAAGGTGCTGAAGGCGGACAAGCCCGTCGTCGTGGACTTCTGGGCGCCGTGGTGCGGGCCGTGCCGCGCGATCGCGCCGACCCTCGACAAGCTCGCCGGCGACTACGAGGGCAAGCTCACCGTCGCCAAGGTGAACACCGACGAGGACCCGCGCTGGGCCGGGCAGCTGGGCATCCAGGGCATCCCGACGCTGATCATCTTCAAGAGCGGCAAGGAGTTCAAGCGGCTGGTCGGCTCGCGCACCGAGGGCGCGTACCGCGAGGCATTCGACAGCGCCCTCGCCTAGCCATACGCCCCAGCTATCTGGAGGCCCCTATGTCCGATCAAGTTCATCCGCTCTCGCCGGCCCGCCGCGATGACGTGCTCCTGCGACTCCGCCGGATCGAGGGCCAGGTGCGCGGCATCCAACGCATGGTCGAAGAGGGCCGCGACTGCCGCGAGATCGTGACTCAGGTGGCGGCGGTGAAGTCCGCCCTGGCCAGCGTCAACGGCCAGGTGCTGCGCTGCTACGCCCAGAACTGCCTGGGCAGCGACGACCAGCCCCGCGACGAGACGATCACAAGCCTGATCCAGCTCTTCGAGGGGAACTAGGACGCCGTAAGGGCGCAGCAGCGCGGCGCTGCTGCGCCCTTACGGTGGTACATCAATCCTCCGGCTCCCAGCCGTGCTGGCTGGCCAGGTCGCGCAGGCCGCGGGCCAGGCTCTCCAGCTGCTTGAGCAGCAGGCGCAGCTTAAAGGGCGCCCCCTCGTCCGACTTCACCCACTTCACCAGGTCGCCCTCGGCGTAGGCCCGCGAGATGCGGTCGGTCTCGTCGACCATCTGGTCGAGGGAGCGGATGCGGAAGACGCGGGCCTTGTTCTTGGGCTGGTTCTCGATCGTCTCATCATCAACCTTCAGGAAGCCGTCGTCCCCGGCGGAGTCCTCGCCCTCGTCATCCCACAGGCCGGCGTCGCTGTCGCCCTGGTCCACCGAGGCGACGCTGGTCTTGCCCATCGGGCCGCCGGCGAGACTGAGCTCGGGGCCGGAGGGCTTAGTGCGCAGCTGCTCGCCCTGCTCAAGGGCCTGCAGCGCCGTCTCCAGAGTCAGGTTCGGGTTCGCCGCGAAGTAGGCCACCAGCTTGCTCAGCTCGGCGGCCGAGATGCCCTCGTCCACGGCGAGCTTGGCCAGCTCGCGCTGCGTCTTCGGGCTGGGCACGCGGCGCAGGTGCTGGGCCTGGGTGACATTCAGCTCCCCGCGGCGGATCATCTGCTGGACGTCATCGGGCAGGTCGAGCAGGCCCATGTAGCGCCGCACGGTGCGGCCGCTCAGCCCCACCGCCTCGCCGACGGACTCGTCGAGGTCGCTCTCGGGGAGCTTGCCGCGCTCCGCGACGATCCGGGCGCGCAGCCGGGCGTAGGCCCGGGCCTGCTC
>JBAXES010000223.1:0-6686 GCA_037140315.1 Chloroflexales bacterium | reverse complement strand
CGTCTGCGAGGAGGCCCGCTGCCCCAACCTCGGCGAGTGCTGGAACCATCGCACCGCCACCTTCCTGCTGCTCGGCGACACCTGCACCCGCGGCTGCCGCTACTGCGCGATCAGCAAGGGCAAGCCCAAGCCGATCGACGCGGGCGAGCCCGAGCGCGTGGCCAAGTCGGTCGCCCACCTGCGCCTGCGCTTCGCCGTCCTCACCTCGGTCAACCGCGACGATGTGCCCGACGGCGGCGCCCACATCTTCGCCCGCAGCATCGAGCTGATCCGTGAATACGCGCCCGGCTGCCAGATCGAGGTGCTCATCCCCGACTTCGACGGCAACTGGGGCGCGCTCCAGCAGGTGCTCGACGCCCGCCCCGATGTGCTCAACCATAACATCGAGAGCATCGCGCGGCTGTTCCGGCGCTTCCGCCCGCGCGCCACCTTCGACCAGAGCATCGAACTGCTCGCCCGCGCCCGCGCCTTCGACCCGCAACTCGTCACCAAGAGCGGCATGATGGTCGGTGCCGGCGAGACCAACGCCGAGGTGCTGGAGGTGCTCGATGCGCTGCGCGGCGCCGATGTGAACGTGATCACCATCGGCCAGTACCTCGCCCCCGACGCCAGCTACTGGCCGGTGGACCGCTACGTCACCCCCGCCGAGTTCGCCATGTTTCGCGATCAGGCCTTTACGCGCGGCTTCCGCCACGTCGAGAGCGGCCCCCTCGTGCGCTCCAGCTACAACGCCCACGCCCACGTCGGGGCAAGCCAGCACTAACCTCTCAATGTTGAATGTTGAATGCAAACATTCAACATTCAGCATTCAACATTCAACATTCCATGAAACACCTCTACATCCACATTCCCTTCTGCCATAGAAGGTGCGCCTACTGCGACTTCAACACCTACGCCAACATGGATGACCGCATCGAGGCGTATGTGGCCGCCCTCTGCGCCGAGCTGCGCCTGCTGGCCGAGGCGGTGACGCCCGCGCCGCCGGCCTCGGCCGAGGCCGCAGCGCTGCGGCCGACGATCTTCCTCGGCGGCGGCACGCCGACCATGCTCGCGCTCGGCCAGATCGAGCGCGTGCTTGAGGCCGCAGGCGCGATCGTGCCGCTGGAGGGCGCCGAGGTGAGCAGCGAGGCCAACCCCGGCACCGTGCTCGGGCGCGACTACCTGCGCGGCCTGCGCCAGCTCGGCGTCAACCGCCTGAGCATGGGCGTCCAGAGCCTGCACGACCCGACCCTGCGCGTCCTCGGGCGCATCCACACCGCCGACGAGGCCCGCCGCAGCTATGCGGAGGCCCGCGACGCCGGGTTCGACAATATCAACCTCGACTTTATCTTCGGCCTGCCCGGCCAGGACCAGGCCCAGTGGGCGGCCACCCTCGCCGAGATCGTCGCGTGGGGGGTCGACCACTTCTCGCTCTACTCGCTCATCCTCGAGGAGCAGACGCCGCTCTATGCCCAGGTCACGGCCGGTCGGGTCAGCGTCCCCGACGACGACGCCACCGCCACGATGTACGAGGTGGCCATGGAGCGCTTCGCCGCCGCCGACTATGTCCAGTACGAGATCTCGAACTGGGCATTAGGGAACAGGGAGCAGGGAGCAGGGAACAGCGGAGACCTGTCGCCTGTTCCCTGCTCCCTGTTTCCTCAGCGTGCCTGCCACCACAACCTGGCCTACTGGCTTAACAGCGACTACCTGGCGGCGGGGGCCGGTGCCTACGGCCACATCACCGCCGGCGGCCCGCCCCACCGCTACTCCGACACCCTCGCCATCGACGGGTATATCGCCGCGGTGGCGACGGGCCGCCGGCCGCTGGCCGAGACGATCTCGCTCAGCGCGGCCGATATCCGCGCCGAGACGATGATGATGGGGCTGCGGCTGAATATCGGGGTGGGCGCAGACCACTTCGCCGCGCGCTGCGGGGCGGCGCTGGAGGATGCCTACGGCCCGCAGATCGCCGATCTGATCGCGCAGGGTCTGATCGAGCGCGCGCCCGGTCGGGTGCGCCTCACCCCGCGTGGGCGTATGCTTGGGAACCAAGTCTTCCAGCGCTTCCTGTAAAAGGTATGCTGTATGTGCTCACCGAGATGGTGTGTGATGTTTTGCCAATGTCTTGCAAAGTATTCCGCACAATCTCATCGTCCAGATTATGGCAGGGGCGCGGCGAAATGCCGTGCATAATATGTAAATAGCAGCGGCGTCACCTATGATAAGAATTCGGCATATAACCCATCACACAGCGCTCTAACAGCACTCAGACAACATCACCATCTTGTTTGGTTGACACAAAAGTCAAGCAGTTCTATAATAGCCCAAGTTTCCACCTTGCACAGGCATCCATAAGAAAGTCACGAGGATGGGTCAGATCTTCCCACGCAATGCGAATTTGCTCATGCGCCTGAGCATCTTCGCCGGGCTGCTCCTCGCCGTTGAGCTGACGCTGATCCTCGGCGTCTACTTCCGCTCAAACTACTTTCGCCAGATCAATGTGGCGATCGAGCAGCCGGTCCCCTACAGCCACCAGCTCCACGCTGGCATTTTAGGCATCGACTGTCGGTACTGTCACGTCTCAGTGGCCACGTCGTCGTTCGCAAATATCCCGGCCACCGAAGTCTGCATGACGTGTCACTCGCAGATCAAGTCGAACAGCGCGAAGCTAGCAGTCGTCCGTGAGAGCTACGCCACCGGCAAGCCCATCGAGTGGCTGCGCGTACACAAAGTGCCCGACTTTGTCTATTTTAACCACTCGATCCACATTAACAAGGGCATCGGATGCGCGAACTGTCACGGGCAGATCAACACCATGGCGGTCGTCTGGCAGACCCAGCCCCTCTACATGGGCTTCTGCCTTAACTGTCACCGCAACCCAGAGAAGTACATCCGGCCGCGCGATCAGGTCTTTAACATGGACTATGTTCAGCCTGCGAACCAGCTTCAGGTCGGTGCCGATCTGGTCAAGCAATATGGCGTGAATAAGGCCCAGCTCACCAATTGTTATATCTGCCACCGCTAGTGTGTTGAGATGTGATGCCTGATGCGTGAGCCCTCGCGCCATTGCATCAGGCATCAGGCATCAGGCAGCATCAACGTTATGACAAACTCTAAGCTGACATCCGACCTCGACGCCGTTCGCGCGCAGCTCCACAACGCTCGCGGCCCGCAGCTCTGGCGCTCGCTCGATCAGATGGCCGACACGCCGGCCTTCCGCGATCTGGTGGAGCGCGAGTTCCCCCAGGGCGCATCCGAGCTGAACGACCCGGTGAGCCGCCGCAGCTTCCTCAAGCTGATGGGTGCCTCCCTGGCCCTCGCCGGGATCAGCGGCTGCACGTACATGCCGCGCACGAAGATCGCCCCCTTCGTCCACCAGCCCCTCGGTCGCGTGCCCGGCGTGCCGCTCTTCTACGCCTCCTCGGTGCTGCTGAACGGCTTCGCCACCGGCGTGCTGGTGCGCTCCAACGACGGTCGCCCGACCAAGATCGAGCCGAACCCGCAGCACCCCGGCAGCGCCGGCGGCACCGACCTCTTCGTCCAGGCCGAGCTGCTGACGATGTATGACCCGGATCGCTCGACGCAGGTGCTCAACGCCGGGGCCGCGAGCACGTGGGACGCGTTCACCGCCGCCCTCGCCAGCGCGCTCCAGGCCCAGAGCGGCGGCGCCGGGTTGCGCCTGCTGACCACGACCGTCACCTCGCCGACCCTGGCCAGCCAGATCGGTCAGCTGCTGGCCCAGTACCCCCAGGCGCGCTGGTATCAGTACGACCCGATCAACCGCGATAATGTCTACGAGGGCGCACGCCTGGCCTTCGGCGAGGATGTGACCACCCGCTACGACCTCTCCAAGGCCCAGGTCATCCTCAGCCTCGACGCCGACTTCCTCGCCCCCGGCCCCGGGTTCGCGGCCTACGCCCGCGCCTTCGCCGAGGGCCGGCGGGTGCGTAAGGATAGCGGCGAGATGAACCGGCTCTATGTGGTCGAGGCTAGCCCCTCGGGCACCGGCGCCACCGCCGACCACCGCCTGCCTATCCAGGCCGGCCAGGTGGCCGGCTTTGCGCAGGCCCTCGCCGCCAAGCTCGGCGTGGCCGGCGTGAGCGAGGGGCCAAACAGCGAGGCCGCCACCCGCTTCCTGACCGCCCTGGTCGAGGATCTTGAGGCCCACAAGGGCAGCTCGCTGGTGGTCGCCGGCGACCAGCAGCCGCCGATCGTCCACGCCCTGGCCCACGCGATCAACGCCAAGCTCGGCAATGTCGGCAGCACGGTGATCTACACCGACCCGGTGGAGGCCCGGCCGACCAACCAGACCGCTGAGATCGCCAGCCTGGGCGACGAGATCGACGCCGGCGCTGTTGGGGTGCTGGTGATCATCGGCGGCAACCCGGCCTACAACGCCCCCGGCGACCTGCGCTTCGCCGAGCGGCTGGCCAAGGTGCCCCTGAGCGCCCACCTGAGCCTCTTTAACGACGAGACCTCGACGGCAGCCACCTGGCACATCCCGGCCACCCACAGCCTGGAGAGCTGGAGCGATGCGCGGGCCTACGACGGCACCGCCGGCATTATCCAGCCCCTGATCGAGCCGCTCTTCGGCGGCAAGACTAGCCACGAGATCGTCGCCGCACTGCTCGGCCAGCCCCTGGTTGACCCGCTGACGATTGTGCAGGGGTACTGGCAGGGTAAGATCAGCGGCGACTTTGCCACCGCGTGGCAAGAGGCGCTGTCCAACGGCCTGATCAACGGCACCGCCGCCACCACGCGCACGCCCACCCTGAAAGAGGGCGGCCTCGGCGGCGCGGCCCCCGCGCCCGGCGCGCTTGAGATCGTCTTCCGGCCCGACCCGTCGATCTGGGACGGCAGCTACGCCAATAACGGCTGGCTGATGGAGCTGCCCCGCCCGCTCACCAAGCTGGTCTGGGACAACGCCGCCCTGATGAGCCCGCGCACCGCGATCAGTCTGCTCAAGCTGCCCTTCAGCGCCGACCAGCTCACCGGCGGCAGCATCGAGAGCCAGCACTACCTGGAGGCGCTCAGCGCGGTGAATGGCAAGGTGGTGCGCCTGAGCTATCGCGGCAGCAGCATCGACCTGCCGCTCTGGCTGCTCCCCGGCCACGCCGAGAACTCGATCACGGTGAACCTGGGCTATGGGCGCAGCCAGGCCGGCACGGTCGGCAACGGCGTGGGTGTCAACGCCTACCCGGTGCGCACCAGCGCCGCACCCTGGTTCGATAGCCTCGCCGCAGATGCGGTGAGCGACACCGGCGAGACCTATCTGCTTGTCTCCACCCAGGATCACTGGACGATGGAGGGGCGCGATATCTACCGGGTCGGCAAGTTTGCGGAGTTTAAGGCCGACCCAGAGTATATCCAGAAAGAGGTCTTCAAAGAGGAGTTCGGCGGCGAGACTCACAAGTACGACACACTGCTGCCAGGCACCGACTACGCCGGGCGCAACGCCTGGGGCATGACTTTCAACCTCAACGCATGCGTCGGCTGCAACGCCTGTGTGGTCGCCTGCCAGGCCGAGAATAACATCCCGGTGATCGGCAAGGAGCAGGTCTCCGTCGGGCGCGAGATGCAGTGGCTGCGCATCGACCGCTACTTCGCCGGCAACGATCTGGATAACCCCGACACTTACCTGATGCCCATAGCCTGTATGCAGTGCGAGCGCGCCCCGTGCGAGCTGGTCTGCCCGGTGGCCGCCACCGTACACGACTATGAGGGCCTCAATAACATGGTGTATAATCGGTGCGTCGGCACCAAGTACTGCTCGAATAACTGCCCCTACAAGGTGCGGCGCTTCAACTTCCTACAGTACACGGACCTCAGCACCGCCACGCTCCAGCTGGCCCGCAACCCGAATGTCACCGTGCGCAATCGCGGTATCATGGAGAAGTGTACGTACTGCGTGCAGCGGATCAGCAGCGCGAGGATCGATGCGAAGAAGGCGGCGGTGGCGGCCGGGAGCGAGGCCTACACGATCGCCGACGATGCGATCATCACCGCGTGTGAGGCGGCCTGCCCCACTGCGGCGATCACCTTCGGCGATATCAATAATAAGGACAGCCGGGTCGCGTCGTGGAAGAGCGAGCCACACAACTACAGCCTGCTCCAGGAACTCAACACGATCCCCCGTACGACGTATCTCGCCCGTATTCGGAACCCGTTCGAGGCACTCAGCGCCGCCGATACGGCGAAGAACCAGGAAGGATAGCTGATGGCACAGGCGCAGCCCATCCGCACCACGCCGCAGCCCGACACAGGCGACACGTACCTGCTGCCGGGTGAGACCTACACGTCGATCAGTAGCACGATCGGCGATGTCCCGCTAACCGCCCCGCTCAAGACACCGAGGGGGTGGTTCCTCGGCTTTGCCGTATCCTTTGCCCTGCTGATGGTCTTCCTGGTCTCTGTCACCTGGCTGCTGATCAGAGGCGTCGGTATCTGGGGTATCAATATCCCGGTCGGCTGGGGCATGGACATTATCAACTTCGTCTGGTGGATCGGTATCGGTCACGCCGGAACCCTGATCTCAGCCATTCTGCTGCTGCTGAACCAGGGCTGGCGCAACTCGATCAACCGCTTCGCCGAGGCGATGACGCTCTTCGCCGTGGCATGCGCCGGTCAGTACCCGATCCTGCACCTCGGACGGCCCTGGCTGTTCTACTGGCTCATCCCCTACCCCAATACCCACGGCATGTGGC
>JBAXES010000222.1:0-6704 GCA_037140315.1 Chloroflexales bacterium | reverse complement strand
ACTCGTGGCCGATCACGTCCAGGCCGTAGGGCAGGGGCTTAAAGATCTTGCCGCCGTCGCCGTAGATCATCTGGCTGTACTCGCCCACCCAGGCCGCATTCTCAGCGTCCTCCGGGTCGCTGCCATAGTGGACGGTCGAGATCATCGGGCTGCCCTGGCCGTCGTAGGCGTCGCGCTTAAACGTGTTCATGTAGTAGTCATAGACCACGCCGGCGCCGTCGTGGGCGGCCTGGGCGACGGCGTCCTTGGTGCGCTCGCCCTCATCGGCCAGGATCCGACCGGGGATGCTGGTGCCGTTGCGGGCGCTGTAGGTCTTGCGGCGCTTGATCGGCATCACCTCGTCGATCGCGTGGACGACAACCGGCCGCCCGGCGTTGACCAAGAAGCGCCACTGGCTGAGCGGGCGCGCGGTGAGGATGGTCACATTCCAGACCAGGCTGGCCTGGCCCTGGTCATCGACATAGACTGCCAGGTGAGTCTCGTCGGGCAGGGCGGTGATCCGGGCGCTGGCCGCATCGCCGGGGACCAGCTGCTCAATCTGCAGGTTCGCGAGCGCGGCGGCGTCGGCCTCGGCCGGGCTGATCGTCGGCCTGGTGGCGAGCTGGAGGGCGGGGGCGAACTGACCGTTCACCGCCACCACCTGGCCGGCCGCGTCGAGGTGCACCACCAGCTGGCGGCCGAAGACCGGCAGCCCGGCGTAGCGCTGGTCGAGGCGGATGTGAGCGTAGCCCTGCTGGGGGTCGGGCTCAACCCGCAGCAGGCGCAGATCCGCTGCGGCGGAGCGCAGGCCGAAGAGGCTGCGGTTCTGGTCGAGGAAGCCGCGGGCGATAGCGATGGGGTTGCCGCGCTCGGCGGCGGTGGGCTGGTAGGCCAGGCGGCCAGCGGGGTCGGTCGCGCTGAGGAACTCGGGGATGCCGCTGCGCTCATTCCAGCGCACCGTGATCGGGCGCCCGCTGCGCGACTGCAGGGCCGCGAGGGCCTCGACCGGCGACTGGGCGCCGACCAGAGGGGCGCGGGCGGACGCGGGCGCTGCAGCGCGCGAGTCGGCGGCCGGCAGCTGTGGCGGGATACGCAGGCCGCGCGCGCCGGGCTGCGTCAGCAGCAGCGGCGCTATGACGATCAGGTAGGCGACCAGGGCGACCAGGAGCATCGGCAGAGGCGTCAGCCTCAGAGGTGCGCTACGCTTCATGAGATTCTTGAGGCGTGAGGCGTGAGGCGCGAGGCACCTCACGCCCCGCGTCTCACGCCCTACGGCATATGCTCGCGGGCGAGGTAGTAGGTCATACTATGCAGCACGGCGACCGGGTCGATGTAGCGCACCCAGACATGATCGGGGGTCTGAAGGATAATCGGCGCATAGCAGAGGATGGCACGGATACCGGCGTCGATCAGGATATCGGCGACGGGCTGGGCGTCAGAGGCAGGTACGGCTATTATGGCAAGACGCGCATTCGTATCGTGGATCACCTGAGGCATACGAGCATAGTCGGAGATCTCGACGTCCGCCACCCGCTGGCCGATCTTGCGCTGGTCGGTGTCGAAGAGGCCAACAATCTGCAGGCCCTGAGAGTGGAAGCCGTCGTAGCGGGCGATAGCCTGGCCGAGGTGGCCGACGCCGACCAGCACCACCGGCCAGCTCTGGTTCAGGCCGAGGATGCGCTCGATATGGTTGAGCAGCTTCTCGACATCATAGCCGATGCCCTGCTTCCCAAACTCGCCGAAGTACGACAAGTCCTTGCGGATCTGTGCGGCGGTGACATTAATGCGCTCACCAAGCTCTTGCGACGAAACCGAGTTGATCCCCTCGTCGAGCAGGTAGCGCAGGCTCCGCGCGTAGAGCGGCAGCCGGCGGATAACGACGTCTGGCGGATCTTCGAGACGTTCCACTGAGGGCCTCCACGAGATTGCAACGCATTTCGTGAAGTGTAGCACTAAGTTCCGAGCAATGTCAAGATAGTCAGGGGTGATCTCTAGCCCTAAAAGAGCAAGGATTTCGCCAGAATAGCGCCATCAGCAGCCTGCGCGCGGCTACTTTCGACGGTTGGGCAGCCGGAAGGTGAGCAAATTCGGCCGCTCCACCTCCACTGTGCGGGCGAAGGCGTCCTCGCCGGGGCGCAGGTTCGGGCGGCTCTCCAGCCAAGAGTCGCGCTGCTGCTTGGCCCGGCGCAGCAGCGCCTCGACCGCCTCAGCGTCGCCGGACTCGATCTGGCCGCGGACCTCGAGCAAGAAATCGATCATCGCATTGATCCAGCGGCCCAGCCCGACCGAGTTGGTCAGGCTAATATCGCGGTGCATCTCGGGGTCGCCCGAGGCCAGGCGCGAGACATCGCGAAATCCGGTGGCAGCCAGGGGCGCCATCTCCTTCCAGGCCGGGCTGCGGCTCGTGACCTCAACGAGGCCGACCGAGAGCACAAACGGCAGGTGCGAGATCCCGGCCACGTAGGCGTCGTGCTCCTCGGGGTCGATATAGTAGGGCTTGGCGCCGACCGTCCGCACCAGCGCCTCAACCACATCGATAGCGTCGTGGCGAACGCTGGGGCGCGCGGTGAGGCAGTAGATCGCATCTTTAAACAGATCGGGGTCGGCCGCCGCTGCGCCAGCCTGCTCCTTGCCGGCCATAGGGTGGCCGCCGACGTAGCTGACCGTGGCGGGCAGCAACTCGGCGGCCCATGCGGCCACCTGGGCCTTGGTGCTGGCCACATCGGTGACGACGACGCCGGCCGACAGGAGCGGCCCGATCTGGGCGAGCGTCTCGCGCACGGCCTGGACTGGCGTGGCGATCACCACCAGCTGCGCGTCGCGCAGCGCCTCAGCCAGCGTGCGGGCCTCCTTATCGATCGCCAGGCGTCCGCGGGCCTCCTTCACGGCGCGGGAGTCGCGGTCGTAGCCAACCACCTCGATCTCCCCGAGGGGGCTCTCCTTCACATCGGCGCTGCGCAGGGCCATCCCCAGCGATGTGCCGATCAGCCCGAGGCCGATGATGCTGATACGGATCACGTCGATACTCCTTAATGAGTATAGTAGGGCATCGCCCTAAAGGTTTGTCTTCGCCTGAAAGCGGGCCAGGAAGAGCAGCTCGGCGATCGTCAGGGCGAGGGCCAGAAGCAGGACGCTCACCCAGGTGAGGACGCGCAGGCCGGCGAGGGCCGCGAGCGCGGCGATCAGCAGGCCGACCTCGTAGGACTGACGGCGCACCCGGCGCAGGTCGCGGGCCTGGACGCGCTCTCTGAACAGGCGCCGGCCGACGGTGTAGAGGAAGGGCCGCGAGCCAGCCGCGCCGCAGAGGAAGAGCGCGCCAATCAGCAGCGCGTAGACCGGCATATCGGGCGGGGAGAGCAGCCAGTCGGTGGGCGGCGGCACAAACGCCAGGGCGTAGAGCAGCAGGGCCGCGCCCAGCGTCCCCTCGACCGCCAGGCCGGGCATGCCCAGGCCAGACTCGATCGGCGCGAAGGTGAGCAGGGCCGCCCCGAGGGCCAGGGCGTAGTAGATCAGCCGCTGCGGGGCCAGGGGCGGCTCGCCGGCGTGCAGCCCGCCGAAGAGCAGCAGGGCCAGGGTTGCCGCCCAGCAGAGGCCAGCCGCTGTCGCGGCGAGAATGTTGAATGTTGAATGTTGAATGTTGAATGTGGGGCGCGAGTCATTCATGGTAGCCTACCCATGCATACCGAAGGTGAGGGAGGGTTTGGAGGGCTTTGCCCTCCCTGGCCCTCCCCCCTGCGCTCAGACGCGCGCCGCACGCTGGCGCAGCAGGTGGTCGGCCAGGACAAGGGCTAGCATGGCCTCGGCCACCGGCACCAGGCGCGGCAGCACCGTTGGGTCGTGGCGGCCGTGGACCGCTATGATGGCCGAGTTGCCATCGCGGTCAACCGTCTGCTGGGGCTGGGCGATGCTGGGCGGGGGCTTGGCGGCCAGGCGCACAATGATCTCCTCGCCGGTGGAGATCCCGCCGAGAATGCCGCCGTGGCGGTTGCTAGACGTACCGATGCTGCCATCGGCGCGGCGCACAAAGGGGTCGTTATTCTGCGAGCCGCGCATGTCAATCACGCCGAAACCCTCGCCGAACTCCACGCCCTTGATCGCCGGGATGGAGAACATGGCCTTGCCGATGTCGGCCTGGAGCTTATCGAAGACCGGCTCGCCGAGGCCGGCCGGCACGCCCCGGGCGCGCACCTCGACCACACCGCCGAGCGAGTCCAGCGCGTGGCGGGCCGCGTCCACGCGGGCCACCATCTCCTGGGCCACCGCCGGGTCGGGGCAGCGCATGATGTTGCGCTCGATCTCGTCCTCGTCGATCACCTCGGCCCGCAGGTCGCCCAGCTGCAGCGTGTAGCCGACGATCCGCACGCCGGAGCGGGCCAGGAGCAGCTTGGCGACCGCGCCGCCGGCCACCCGGCCGATCGTCTCGCGGGCGCTGGATCGCCCGCCGCCGCGCCAGTCGCGCAGCCCGTACTTAGCGTCCCAGCTGTAGTCGGCGTGGCCAGGCCGGTAGAGGTCCTTAATGCGCTCGTAGTGCGCGGACTTGGCGTCGCTGTTAAAGACCACCATGCTGATCGGCGCGCCAGTGGTGCGGCCCTCGAAGACGCCGGAGAGGATCTGCACCGTGTCGGGCTCCTGGCGCTGCGAGCTGACCCTGCTCTGGCCGACACGGCGGCGCTCCAGCTCGCGCTGGATATCCTCGGTCGTCAGCTCCAGGCCCGACGGGCAGCCATCAACGGTGCATCCCACCCCCGGCCCGTGCGACTCGCCCCAGGTGGTGAGGCGAAAACTCTGTCCGAAGCTATTTCCTGGCATATGTTTTGAATGTTGAATGTTGAATGCTGAATGCTGAATGTTGAATGCTGAATGCTGAGCATTCAACATTTAGTCTACTTCCCCCAGCTCCCGGCCTGCCACTCGCCGAGCACGTGGCGGTAGACGCTGAGCGTCGACTCGGCGATCCGATCCCAGGAGTAGCGCTGGCGCACCTCAAGCAGCGCCGTCTGGGCGCGGGCGCGGGCCTCGTCGGGGCGGCGTATACACTCCAGCACGGCGGCGGCGAGGGCGGCCGCATCGCCGGCGGGCACGATCAGGCCCGTCTCGCCGTGGCGCACCACCTCGGCGAGGCCGCCGGCGTCGCTCACCACCAGGGGGCACCTGGCGGCGAAGGCCTCTAGGGCGACCATGCCGAAGGGCTCGTAGAGCGACGGGAAGACTGCGACATCGGCCACCTGATAAATCTTATCACGATCCGCATCGCTCAGAAAGCCAGTGAAGCGCACCCGGTCGTCCAGCCCAGCGGCCTCGGCCTGGGTCTGGAGCGCATCGAGGTAGCCGCCGGTGCCGGCGATCAGCAGGCGGGCGTTGGCCGACGCGATCTGCGGCCAGGCCGCGATCAGGATCTGCAGCCCCTTCTCGTAGACGACCCGCCCGACATAGAAGACAAGGCGCTCATCATCGGCCGCGAGGCTGCGGCGGAAGGCCAGCCGATCCTCCGGCCCGGCGAAGAGGTCGGGGGGGGGCAAGCCCATACCGTTGGGCACCACATCGATCTTATCGGAGGGCGTCTGGAAGTACTCGCCGACCTGGCGGGCCATAAACTGTGAGCAGACGATCACCCGCCACGACTCGTAGGTCAGCAGCCACTCCTGGTCGTTAATCTGCTGCGCGGCCCGGCCGCTCAGCTGGCCGCGCCAGCGGCCGCGCTCGGTGGCGTGGATCGTGGCGACTAGGGGGATGCGCCAGAGGTGCTTGAGCCGCCCGGCGGCCTCGGCGGTGAGCCAGTCGTGGGCGTGGATCAGGTCGAATCGCCCCAGGGACTCGCGCAGGCGATCTGCGGCCTGCTCCAGGTCGCGGCTGGCGTTGGCCACATAGTGCGGGTAGTCGGCGCCGAGGGCCGGGGAGATCGGGACGCGATAGACATGCAGGCCGGGGGCCAGGTCCTCCTCGGCTGGGCCGCCGCGCAGCTGCGGGGTGATCACCGAGACGCGTAGGCCGGCCCCGGCGAGGGCCGGGGACAGCTCGGCGACGTGGCGCCCCATCCCGCCGACAACGTGGGGCGGAAACTCCCAGGAAAGTTGGAGAACACGCATACTTGATTATAGCACAGCTGCCATTGCAACGCCGCAAAGCCGCGATCAGATTTGGCCCGTATAACTATTCGACATGATCAAATAGATTGACCGTGTCGATTTTTCATGGTATGCTCAGCGGCGCGCACCGTGCAAGCGAGGACTCGATGGACACACCCCCGCTAACCGACACCATCCTGAGCGCATACGGCACGATCTTCCGCGCGCTCCAGCGCGCGACCATCGCCGACTGGCTCGACCTTGACTGCTCAATGGCCCAGCTAAAGGCGCTCTTTGTGATCGCGCGGGAGGAGCCCGCGCCGATCGGCCGCGTGGCCGAGGTGCTCCAGGTGGGGCTGCCTACCGCCAGCCACCTGGTTGACCGGCTCGTTCAGGATGGTATGGTGGCCCGGGCCAACGACCCGACCGACCGACGACGCACCCTCGCCAGCCTGACGCCCCAGGGCACGCAGCTCTGTGCGCGCCTGCGCCAGGGGAGCGCCGCCCGGCTACACAGCTGGCTCGACCAGCTCGACGATGAGGAGCGCGCAATCCTCGCCCGCGGCCTGCAGGCGATGGCGCGCGTGGCCGACATGGATGCGGACGCGCCGGCGGAGGCCACGCCAGCGGACAGCCAGCTCACCCGGTGAGCTTCGAAAG
>JBAXES010000221.1:0-6744 GCA_037140315.1 Chloroflexales bacterium | reverse complement strand
ACCCCCCAGTGCTCCAGCCCGAACCAGCGCCCGGTGCGCCCGAAGCCGGTGATCACATCGTCGCTGATCAGCAGCACGTCGTACTGGTCGCAGATCGCACGGATGCGCGGGAAGTAGTCGTCGGGCGGCACGATCACGCCGCCGCCGCCGCCCTGGATGGGCTCGGCGATAAAGGCCGCGACGGTGTCCGGCCCCGCGCGCAGGATGGCCTGCTCCAGCAGGTTGGCCGCCGCGATGCCGGGGCTGATGCCATCGCCGCCGCCGGTGAAGCGGTAGGGGTAGGGCGACTCGATATGCAGGAAGCCGGGCACGCGCGGCTCGAACACCTCCCAGAACTCGGGGATGCCGCTGGCGCTGCTCGCGGCCATGGTCGAGCCGTGGTACGACAGGGTGCGCGAGATGATCGTGACCTTCTCGGGCCGGCCCTGGGTCTTCCAGTAGAAGCGCGCGGTCTTGAAGGCGGTGTCGCTGGCCTCGGCGCCGCCGGTGGTGAAGAAGAAGGCGTTAATCGATGGGTAGACGATTTCACTGAGCCGCTCGGCCAGGGCGATGGCGGGCAGGCTGGTCGCGCCGATATACGACGAGGCGAAGGCCAGGGATGACAGCTGGGCGGTGGCGGCCTCGACCAGCTCGCGCCGACCATGGCCGACGTGGACGTTCCACATCCCGCTTAGGCCGTCGAGATAGGTCTGGCCCTCGCTGTTGGTGATCAGCGCGCCATCACCCGCGACCCAGATCTGCGGGTCGCGGTGCTCGCTGGGGTGGTGCTGCGGGTGCAGCAGGTGGGCGCGGTCGGCGTCGAGTTGCGCGGCTTTGTCGGACACGCGATGGTCAGCGATGCGGGTCATGGGAAGCTGGCTCCTCTACCGAGGCAAAGTATACTATGTTGACCGATATGATGATGTTGAGACGATACCCGAACGGGAATGAGTGTCAAGCCGAGCACACGGATGGTTGCCACGCGTGTCCTTTGCGCGCCCGATGCGCTACCGCCCGCGCAGCTGGGGGTCGAGGGCATCGCGCAGCCCGTCGCCGATGAAGTTGATGCTCAGCACAGTGAGGAAGATGCAGAGGCCCGGGAAGAGCGCCATCGTCGGTGTGAACTCGATGAAGTTCTGGGCCTCGAAGAGCATGCGCCCCCAGGTGGGCGTATCGGGCGGGAAGCCCAGGCCCAGGAAGCTCAGGCTGGACTCGGTGAGGATGGCCGCGCCCACCGCCAGGGTGGCGGCGACGATAATCGGCCCGAGGGTGTTGGGCAGGATGTGCCGCACGATGATCCGGCGGCGCGGCAGGCCGAGGGCGTGGGCCGCCAGCACAAAGTCGGCCTCGCGCAGGCTCAGGAAGCTCGCCCGCACCAGGCGGGCCAGGGGCATCCAGTTTAGCCCGCCGATGATCAGCACGATCAGCAGAAAGACCCCCGCCTCCGGCCCAGCCAGCTTCGTCACCGGCGCGCGGAAGAGGTAGATGATCAGCATCAGCAGCGGCAGCTGCGGCAGGGCCAGGAAGACATCGGTCAGGCGCATCAGCAGCCCGTCGAGAGTCCCGCCGAAGAACCCGGCCAGGGCGCCGATCAGCGTGCCGAGCAGGATCGTCACCAGCATGGCCAGCGCGCCCACGGCCACCGAGATGCGCCCGCCGGAGAGCACACGGGCCAGAATGTCCTGGCCCATGTCATTGGTTCCGAAGGGGTGCGCCCAGCTCAGCCCCTGCGAGGCGGCGGCGAAGTCCACCGTGTCGTAGCGCGTTGTATAGATCAGCGGGCCGATGAGGGTGCCCAGCACGATCAGGCTGAGCACCACAAGCCCGACCATCGCCAGGTGGTGGCGTCGGAACTGCCGCCAGGCGTCGCCCCAGAGCGAGCGCTGCGGGCGGGTGCGCGTGTCGCCCACCGCTGCCTGCGCAGCGGGGATATGGGCTGGCACGTCGATCAACTGCTCCATACGATCCCTATCTTCCAAACCTTCATCGAGCGAAGGCTGAGATTGCCAGCGAATCTGGCAATCTCAGCCTTCGCCAGGCTACCCGTAGCGCACGCGCGGGTCGAGGACGCCGTAGAGCAGGTCGGCCACCAGGTTGAAGCCGACGATCAGGATGGCGTAGATGCAGGTGATCGCCATCACCACCGGCGTGTCGCTGGTCTGGATGCCGCTCACCAGCAGCGAGCCGATGCCCGGCACCCGGAAGACCTGCTCGGTGATCAGTGCGCCGGTGAAGATGCCCGGGATGCCCAGTGCCACCAGCGTCACCACGGGGATGAGGGCGTTGCGGAAGACGTGCCGGCCCACCACGCTGCGCTCGCGCAGGCCCTTGGCGCGGGCCGTGCGCACAAACTCCTTGGCGAAGGTCTCCAGGGCCGCCGAGCGCATAAAGCGCATCAGCGTGGCGGTCTGGAACAGGGCCAGCACGGTGATCGGCAGCACCGACTGGCGCACCTGGGCCAGCAGGCTGCCCCAGTCGGTAACGACGAGTGTGCTGTTGTAGATGAAGGGAAACCAGCCCAGGCGCACGCTAAAGACAATGATCAGCAGCAGGCCGGTGAAGAAGGTCGGCAGCGAGAAGCCCACGAAGGCCAGGGTGCTCGTGAGCTGGTCGAAGAACGAGTAGGGCCGCAGGGCGGCCACTAGGCCGAGCGGGATGGCCAGCACGACGCTGATCAGGTAGGCCGTGCCGACCACCGCGAGCGTGGTGGTGAGGCGCTGGCCCAGCAACCCGCTCACGGGGCTCCGGCTGGCGAACGAGTAGCCCATATCGCCCTGCACGAAGGCAGCCAGCCACTTCAGGTAGCGCGCGGGCAGCGGCTCGTCCAGGCCAAAGGAGCTACGGATATTCGCGCGCACCTCCGCGCTGATCGACGGGTCGGTGGCGAACGCGCTCATCGGGTCCCCCGGTGCGAGGGCCAGGATGCCGAAGATCAGGGCGCTGATCACCAGCAGCACCGGGATCGCGACGAGCGTGCGCCGGATCAGGTAGCGGGTCATGATGCCTTCCGCGTCCAGTCCTTGATCTGCCAGAGCGTCGAGTCCCAGGGCGTCAGGGTCACGCCGTCGAGGGTGTTGCTCACGCCGACGTTCCCGGCGTTGCGGATCAGCGGGATGACCACATAGTCGTTGACAATCAGGTCGTTCAGCTGGATGAAGATCTGGGCGCGTTTGGCCGGGTCAAGCTCGGTCTTCGACTGCGCGAACAGGGCGTCGTAGGCCGGGTTGCAGTAGCGCACCCGGTTGCTGCCGCTCCAGTTGTTGGCCTTCTGGGCGATCTTCGCGCAGGTGTAGCTCTCCAGGTAGGCCGCCGGGTCGGGGTTGGTGTTGCCGATAGTGTACATCTGCACGTCGGCGTAGAAGTGGTTGAAGTTGTCGGTGTTGGCCGCGTCGCTGCCAAAGAAAACACCGTTATCGACCGACTTCAGCTCGACCTTCCAGCCGATCGACTCCAGAGCCTGCTTGATCACCTCCTGGGACTTCTGGCGCGCTGGGACAGTCGAGGTCTGGTAAAGAATAGACAGCTTGACGCCGCCCTTATCGCGGATACCGTCGCCGTCGCTGTCCTTCCAGCCGGCTGCGTCGAGCAGGGCGGCGGCCTTCTGAAGGTCGAACTCGGCCTTGGTGTTGGGCGAGTTGAAGGTGGGCGGGGCGATCAGCAGGTTGGTGATCGCGGTCGCGGAGGGGCCGTAGATCTGGCTGGCGATGGTCGCACGATCGACGGCGAGGGCGAAGGCCTGGCGCACCTGCTTGTCGGTAAAGAACGGGTGCGGCTTGGTGAGGCTGGAGCGCTCGCCGTCCACCTCGATGTTCGGGTCGGTCTGGTTCAGCTCAATGCGCTCGCTGAAGCCGCCGGGCGGGCTGACCACCACCTGGCCCTTGCCGCCGGTCCGCAGCTGCTCAAGCACCTGGGGCGCGACCGACAGCGAGGGCGTGAAGTCGATATCGCCGGTCTGGAGCACCGCGCGCGCCCCCGTGGCCGGGTCGCCGCCACCCTTCAGCTCAACCCGACCGAAGAAGGGCTTACCCTGCTCGCGGAAGTAGGGGTTCGGCTCGTAGACCACGATGTCGCCGGGCTTAAACTCGACCACCCGGTACGGGCCGGTGCCGACCGCCTTGAGGTTCGCCGGGGCCTCGCGGGCCTTCGCGCCGATGTAGTCCTTGAAGACGTGTGCAGGGATGATCAGCCCGGCGGTGCCGACGAAGGGCAGCGACCAGGCCGGGTTGACATCCTTGAAGATGACCTTGACCGTGGTGTCGTCGACCACCTCGACGCTGGCGACGGCGCTGTAGGTGCTCGTGGTGGTCGCGGCCGTCTCCTTGTTGGCAATAAAGTCGAAGGTGAACTTGACGTCGGCGGCGGTGAAGGGCTCGCCGTCGCCCCACTTCACGCCCGGCTTGAGCTTCCATGTCACCGACTTGCCATCGGCGGCCAGGCCACCGTTCTCACGCGAGGGGATCTCGGCGGCCAAAAAGGGCAGCAGCGTGCCGTCCTTGTCGAAGGAGGCCAGGGGCTCGTAGGTCACCCGGCTGGCGTCGAAGTCCTTGACGCCGGTGGCGAGGTGCGGGTTGAGGATGGTCGGCGCCTGGAACCAGAGCAGGTGCAGGGTGCCGCCCTGGCCCGCGGCTCCCGTGGCGGGTGCCGCGCTGGGCGGTGCGGCGGGTGCGCCCGTGGCCTCAGCGGCAGGTGCGGCGACCGTCGGCGCGGCAGGTGCGGCGGCCGTCGGCGCGGCGGTCGGCGCCTGGCCAGCCGGAGCCGCGCCGCAGGCGGCCAGGATGAACAGGAGGGCCAGGGCGCCGCTCACCAGCGGCCAGGAGTGTCTGCGGGTCATGGGATTACTCGCTCTCTACAATTCACGGAAACAAGGCACAGCAACGCCAGGCATGCGCATCGGTGCGGTGGCGGGTGAAGATCGACCTTCGGTACGTTGGGATTGACGCCCGGCGCAGCGCGCATCAGGGTGTCGCGCGCTGGCCGAACAATTCGTGGCAGTCAGAGGGAGGTCAGAACACCAGCGCCGTCAGGGCGATCAGCGCGACCAGCATCGCGACCATCACGATCACGCTGGTGACGAGGAACGTATCCTCGGGGCGCTCGCCCGCCTGCCCCACGGCGTCGGGCGGGGGCGCGTACAGGACATCGGGCAGCACGGCGATAATCCAGTACTGCTCCAGCGGGTCTGACGCATAGCGATGGGCGTTTTGTGCGCGGAGTGGCGAATCCATCGATACCTCCTTCATTGCGGTAGTACGGCCACACAGAAACGTGCTCCCATAGCCACGCCGCGATGTGTCATTTCTGCGTAGGGCTCAGCTCGCCGGCCTCGACCCGGATGCTCAGCCGATTCTGCTGGGGCGGCAGCGGGCAGGTGGCAAACTCGGTAAACGCGCAGGGCAGATTCGACGTCCGGTTGAAGTCGAGCGTCACCAGGCCGCCCACGGGCGGCGCGGTGATCAGCGCCCGCCCGCCGCCGTAGGTCAGCTCGCCGTTGGTCGTGTCGCGGAAGTGCAGGACCAGCCCGCCCTCGCGCCAGCCGGTGGCGTCAAGTTGGTGCGCCTTCCCGCCCAGCGTGAAGGACACCACGCCCGGGCTGGTCGGCGTACTGGTGTCACCGAGCAGGTTGGTGATCGCCAGCGGCTTGGGCGGGTTGTAGGGCGTGAAGACGCCCTCAACGCGGTAGGCCTCGTCCACGGGCAGCCAGCGCCGCCCGCCGAAGAGCGCCAGCTCCGGGCTGTTGGCGTCGCGCACGCGCACGAGGGTGCGCGGCCCGCGCGCGATGATGAAGAAGGTGACGCTGCCCACCGTTATGATGTCGGGCACCTGCTTGGTGTCCGCATCGGAGCGCAGCCGTGCGGTTCCCTCAACGGGAGCCCCGTTCACCGCCACCGTGACCCCCGGCGCGACGCCCAGGGTCACCTCGCCCGCGTTGAAGTTAAGGACGCCCACATGCTCGGGTGCCGAGCCGGTGGGCAGGACGATCTCGGAGGTGAGGTCGCTGCCAATCCGGTTCAGCCCGGGCTGGAGCTCGAAGCGCCCGACCAGACTGATCCAGTCGCGGCGCAGCGGTGCCTCGGTCGCCGCGCGCCAGGCCGCGATCTCTGCGGTGTAGGTGCTGATATCGATGGTCATCGGGAGACTCCTCTCTGGTGTGGTGAGGGCCATGGCCCTCGCGTATGGCTATGCCGGCAGCGCAACAGCCGGTGCGCTCAGCGCAAAGGCATCAGTAACCAGTTCGTAGGAGCGGATCGCCTGTGCGCCGTCGCCCCCGTTCGGGATGGGCATCAGGTCGAGGATGGAGAGCGGAAGAGTCACCGGGTCTGCTCCTTCTGTCCTAGCGCGCGGCCACCCACGGGCTGGCCGGCCGGGCCACGCCGAGGTGCTCACGCAGCGTGCTGCCCGTATAGTCACGGCGGAAGCGCCCACGGGCCTGCAGCTCGGGCACCACCAGATCCACAAAGTCGTCGAGGTCGTGGGGAAAGAGCGCGGGGGCCAGCAGGAAGCCATCGCTGGCCCCCGCGTCCACCCAGGCCTCGATGTGGTCGGCGATCTGCGCGGGTGTGCCGACCACGCTGCCGCGCGGGATGACATGGTCGGCGACCTGGCGCACCGTCAGCCCCTGCGCGCGGGCCAGCTCGCTCAGGCGCGTCACCAGCGGGCCGTTGGCGTCCGGGTGGGCCGGGTCGAGGCCGGGGAAGGGGCCGTCGAGATCCACCTCGCTGAAGTCGAGGCCGCTCTGCTCGCCGAGCACGTAGCGCATGATCGGGT
>JBAXES010000220.1:0-6774 GCA_037140315.1 Chloroflexales bacterium | reverse complement strand
CCTATGTGCCCACCGCGCTCAGCGCCGAGGGCAGCGAGTTCGATATTATCATCCGCGAGAAGCCCGTGCGCGCGCGGGCGATCAAGATGCCATTCTATAAGCCACGGTATAAGAAGTAGAGAGCGGAGGGTCTCAGGGAGGGCTCCGCCCTCCCTGAAACTCTCCTCCTTTTTCGAAGGAGCAGAGCGACATGAGCCACAACATCCCGGCGGAGCTGCGCTATAGCAAATCCGACGAGTGGGTGCGGACCGAGGGTGACGAGCTGGTGATCGGGGTCAGCGACTTCGCCCAGGATCAGCTGGGCGATATCGTCTACCTGGAGCTGCCGAAGGTCGGCGCGACGATCGCCCCCGGCGATTCGTTCGGGGCGATCGAGTCGGTCAAGGCCAGCTCCGACCTGTACGCCCCCGTGGGCGGCGAGGTCGTGGCGGTGAACACCGAGCTCGAGTCCAACCAGGAGGCGATCAACAAGGACCCGTACGGCGCAGGGTGGCTGATCCGCGTCCGCCCCTCCGGCGCGGAGGAGGAGGGCATGATGGACGCCGCCGGGTATGCGGCGTACTGCGAGGATCGCGCACATTAAGTAGGGGCGCAGCAGCAGGCGCAAGCGCCTGCTGCTGCGCCCCTACAGGTGATAATACACATTATGTCACATTATATTTCCATCACTGCGACCGAGCGGGCCGAGATGCTCGCGGCGGTCGGGGTGGCCGATACGGCCGACCTGTTCATCGATGTGCCGGTCGAGAAGCGCTTCCCCTGGCTCGATCTGCCCGCGCCGATGTCGGAGCCGGAGCTGGTGCGCGAGCTGCTGGCCATGAGCGGGCAGAACGCCCACGCCCTCGCCCAGAGCATCTTCCTGGGGGCCGGGGCCTACAACCACTTCGTGCCCGCCGCCGTCGACCAGATCCTGCGCCGCGGCGAGTTCTACACGGCCTACACGCCCTACCAGCCCGAGATCAGCCAGGGCACGCTCCAGTCGATCTTCGAGTACCAGAGCCTGATCTGCTCGCTGACCGGCATGGAGATCGCCAACGCCTCGCACTACGACGGGGCCACGGCGATCGCCGAGGCGGCGATCATGGCCCTGAACGTGGCGCGCGGCCGGCGCAAGATCGTCGTCGCCCGCAGCGTCAACCCGCAGTACCGCGCGGTGCTGCGCACCTACCTCCAGGCCCTCGACGATGTCACCGTCACCGGCGACGAGACGCCCGACGCGGGGATCGACGAGGCTCTGGCCCTGGTGGACGACCAGACCGCCCTGCTGATCGTGCAGAGCCCGGACTTCCTGGGCCGCCTGCACGACCTGCGCGGCCTGGCCGAGCAGGTGCAGGCGCAGGGCGCCCTGCTCTGCGTGCATTTCGACCCGATCGCCCTCGGGCTGTTCCAGACGCCCGGCGAGCTCGGCGCCGACATCGCCACCGCCGAGGGCCAGCCCCTCGGGATCGGCCTGAACTTCGGCGGGCCGTATTTGGGCATCTTCACCACCAAGCAGAAGCACGTCCATAAGATCGCCGGGCGCATCGTCGGTGTCACGAAGGATGTGGACGGCCAGCTGGCCTATGTGCTCACCCTGCGCGCCCGCGAGCAGGACATCCGCCGCGAGCGGGCCACCAGCAACATCTGCACCAACCAGGCGCTGATGGCCCTGGCCGCCACGGTCTATATGAGTCTGATGGGCAAGCAGGGCATGCGCCAGGTGGCCGAGCTCTGCTACCACCGCGCCCACTACGCCGCCGCCGCGATCGCGCAGCTGCCCGGCTACCGCCTGCTCTCCGACGGACCCTTCTTCAAGGAGTTCGCGGTGGGCCTGCCGCGCCCCGCCGCCGAGGTGAACGCCGCCCTGCGCGCCCAGGGCATCGTCGGCGGCTACGACCTCGCCGCCGATGAGCCGCAGCTCGGCGACGCCATGCTCCTCGCGGTGACGGAGATGAACAGCCGGGCCGATATCGACCGGCTGGTGGGCGTTTTACGGGACGTGGGGTAGGGGAGCAGCAGCGTGTGGTCGCTCCGCGACCACACGCTGCTGCTCCCCTACGGAGGACGTGATGATCTCGGACACCGTCAAGGCCATCCTGGCCCACGCGATGCCCGGTGCCCACCTGGGCGCGGCGGTGTCGCTGGGCGGTCGCACGCTGCTGCTCTCACTGGGGGAGCGGCGGCGGGCGGTGCTGCGCCTGGGCGCCGACGCCGACGCCTGGGCCGGCGACCCGCTGGCGGCAGAGGCGGCGGCCCTGGCGGCCCTGCGCGCCGAGATCGACATGCCCCTGCCCGAGCTGCTGGCCTACGACGATGGCTCCGCCATGGGCGTGCCCTACCTGCTCTGCTCGCACCTGGAGGGCGTGCCGCTGCCCGACGCCGTGGCCGAGATCGATGAGGAGGGGCGCTACGCGCTCGGCCGCGAGCTCGGCGCGCTCACGGCCCGCGTCCACAGCCACCCGGTCGGCGGCTACGGCCCGCTGGGCGCGACAGAGACCCAGGGCGACTACGTGGGCTACCTGGCCGCCCGCATCGAGCGCGGCACCGATGCGGCCCTGGCCGCAGGGCAGCTCGATGTGGGTCAGGCCGAGGCGCTGCGGGCCTGGGTGTCCGCGAACCTGGCCGGCAGCGGCCAGGCCGCCTGCCTCGTCCACGGCGACCTGCGGCCCGAGCGGGTGCTGCTGCGCCGCCGCGAGCGCGGCTGGCGCGTCGCCGGCCTGGTCGGCTGGGGCTACGCCCAGTGCTGGAGCCCCGGCTGGGACCACGCCGCCGTCATGGAGCACTTCGCCGGCCCCGATCACTTCGGCCTGCGTGTGGGCTACGGCAACGCCTACGACGGGACTACCGAGCGCCGCTACGACCAGCTGCGCGAGTTCGCCCTGCTGCCCTTCCGCCTGGCCCTCTTCCTGGAGGCCGGCCGCGCCAACCTGGCCGTAGGGCTGATCGGACAAGGAGAGACGCCGTGAGCACCAAGATCCACCTGCTCACCGCCGAGGAGTTCGCCGCCCTGCCCGGCTCGCGTCACCAGGAGCTTGTCTTTGGAGAGGTGGTTGAAATTATGCCGCCTGGAGGATCTCACGGCAAGATCGCCTTGCGTATTGGCAAGCTGCTCGATAACTGGGCCGAGAAGGGGCAAGCAGGCGTCGTAGGCGTTGAGTCAGGCTTCATCCTTGCCCGCGACCCCGATCTGGTGCGCGGCCCCGATGCCTACTATGTGCGCGCCGAGCGTGTCCCCACAGAAGGCGTGCCAGACGGCTTCTGGAATATCGCCCCCGACCTCGCCATCGAGGTCGTTTCGCCGGGCGACACCGCCGATGAGGTCGAGGCAAAGGTCTTCGAGTACCTCGCCGCCGGCAGCGCCGCAGACGGTAATGTCGGGATACAGGCGGGTAAGGTCTATAACTTCCTGCTCAGTCCAGCGTGGGCCAGGCATAATAAGCCCTTACAACACGACAGCGGATTTCGATACCGTGTAGATAGTATAGCACAAATCGCCAATTTGTACTACTAGACCGAACAAGGTGAGACCAGATGGACAACTACGAGCCACATATCTACGAGCTATCGGCACCGGGGAAGCACGGCACCCACCTGCCGTGTCTCGATGTGCCCACGAGCGAGCTTCCCGCCGGCCTGCTGCGACAGGATGGCCTGAATGACTTCCCCGAGCTAACTGAACCCGAGGTGATCAGGCATTACACGCGAATTAGCCGGAATAATGCCAGCATAGATACTGGTATGATCGCCTTAGGTTCCTGTAGTATGAAATGGAATGGTAAGATCAACGAAGAAGTCGCGCGCTACGCCGGCTTCGCGGCGGCGCACCCGCTGCAGGACGCGGCGGACTCGCAGGGGGCGCTGCGGCTGATCTACGAGCTCCAGGCCTATCTCGGCGAGATCGCCGGCTTCTCGGACGTGAGCCTGCAGCCGGCGGCCGGGGCGCACGGCGAGTTCGCCGGCATCCTGGCGTTTAGGGCCTACCACCTCGACCGCGGCGACCACGAGCGCATGGAGGTGCTGGTGCCCACGGCGGCCCACGGCACCAACCCAGCCACGGCGGCCATGGCCGGCCTGAAGGTGGTCGAGGTGAAGGGCCACGCCTGCGGCGGCGTCGACCTCGACGACCTGCGGGCCAAGGTCTCGCCGCGCACCGCCGGCATGATGCTGACCAACCCGAACACCCTCGGCCTCTTCGAGAACCAGATCCTCGAGATCTGCGCGATCGTCCACGCGGCGGGCGGGCTGATGTACGGCGACGGGGCGAACTTCAACGCCATCCTGGGCATCGCCAAGCCCGGCGAGCTGGGCTTCGACTTCATGCACTACAATCTGCACAAGACCTTCACGACACCCCACGGCGGCGGCGGCCCCGGCAGCGGCGCGGTCGGCTGTACGGCAGCCCTGGCACCCTTCCTGCCCGGCCCGCGGGTGCGCCTGGCCGATGGCGGCGGGTACGAGCTGTTCACCCCCGCGAAGAGCATCGGGCGCATGAAGTCGTTCCACGGCAACTTCGGCATGCTCGTGCGGGCCTGGACCTACATCCGCACCCTGGGCGCGGAGGGGCTGCGCGAGGTGAGCGAGATGGCGGTGCTGAACGCGAACTATGTGCGCGTGCGGCTGATGGACCTCTACCCGCAGGCGGTGGAGCGCATCTGCATGCACGAGACGGTGCTGAAGGGCCAGATCGCCGGCGCGCCCAAGGACATCCGCACCCTCGACATCGCCAAGCGCCTGATCGACTACGGGTTCCACCCGCCGACGATCTACTTCCCGCTGATCGTGGCCGAGGCCCTGATGATCGAGCCGACCGAGACCGAGGGCAAGCGCACGCTGGACACCTTCATCGAGGCGATGCGCCAGATCGCCCGCGAGGCGGTGGAAACGCCCGACCTGCTGCACGACGCCCCGACGACGGCGCCGGTGCGCCGGGTCGATGAGGTGCGCGCCGCACGCCAGCCCATCCTGCGCTACGACCGCGAGGCGATCGCGCGGGTGAGCGCCAAGTGATACGTTGCGGGGCTGATGCAACGTTACCTCCCGGTGGGGGACGTGACTTGGGGGCCTACGGCCCCCAGAATTTCTTATTATTTTTGCAAAAATGGCCAGCGAAGCTGGCCATTTTTGCAAAAATAACACAGTTTTTTTAGGGAGTCAGCCCTAACATTGATGCGTGAGGAAGAGGGGTGTGGGCCGCGCAAATGCGGTACAATGTCCCTGTCCGGCGCACTGTCGCGCCGAGAACGCATCACAGGTTTGTGGAGCGAGCCATGAGTCTATACCGCAGTCGCCATATCGCGACATATTTCGTCCCCGCCCTGTTCCGGACATTCGTGCGCATGTACGTGCGCCCACATGTTGAGGGCGCAGAGAACCTGCCCACCGAGGGATCGTTCATCATCGTGGCCAACCACAACAGCCACGCCGACACCGCCGTGATCTACACCGCGCTTCCGCGGCACGCCCGCAAGCGCTTCGTCGCCGCCGCCGCCCAGGACTACTTCTTCCAGGGCGGGCCGTGGCAGTTCTTCTCGCGCGTCCTGTTCAACGCTATCCCGATCGCGCGCGACCGCCGCGGCGGGCAGGACCCGCTGCGCCACGCCTCGCGCGCCCTGCGCGAGGGCTACGCCCTGCTGCTCTTCCCCGAGGGCACGCGCAGCAAGGACGGCACGATCGGCCCCTTCTTCAGCGGGATCGGCCGGCTGATCGCCGACTTCCCCGGCACGCCGGTCGTCCCCACCTACCTCAGCGGCACCACGCGGGTGATGCCCAAGGGCAAGGTCATGCCCAGGCCCTTTAAGGTGTCGGTGCGCTTCGGCACGCCGATACTGGTGAAGGCCCACCCGAAGTTTCGCGCCACGTGGAAGTCGGCGGCCGAGGAGGTGCGCGAGGCGGTGATTCAGCTCGGCGGGGTAGCCCCCGCCGCCGAGCCAGCCCTCGCCCAGGCCCCGGCGGAGGCCCCGGCAGATGATTCCCCGGAGAGGGGCGAGCTGTAGGCAACCGGATGGCCGGGCTACGGGGTGTCACCCCGTAGCCCGGCTACGGATTCGGGCGGCCAGATCGACGAAGTAGGCCAGCAGCTCGGGGTTTTTGAGCGAGTCGAGGTTGGCGGCACGCTCCACCGGCGCGCCCATGAGGATCCTCTTCACCGGCACCTCCAGCTTCTTGCCGCTGAGCGTGCGCGGCACGTCGGGGATGGCGAAGATCTCGTCGGGGACGTGGCGCGGCGAGAGCGCGCCGCGGATGGCCGCCTTGATCCTCTTCGTCAGAGCCTCGTCCAGGCCCACGCCCTCGCGCAGCACCACGAAGAGCGGCATATATGACGCGCCGCCCAGGCCCTCCAGGTCGATCACCAGGCTGTCGAGCACCTCGGGCACGCCCTCGACGGCGCGGTAGATCTCGCTGGTGCCCATGCGCACGCCCTGGCGGTTGATCGTGCTGTCGGAGCGCCCATAGATCACCACGCCGCCGCGCTCGTTCACCACGATCCAGTCGCCGTGACGCCACTTGCCGGGGTAGACCTCGAAGTAGCTCTCGCGGTAGCGCGTGTCGCCTGGGTCGTTCCAGAAGGAGATCGGCATCGAGGGCATGGGCGCGGTGATCACCAGCTCGCCCATCACGCCCGTCACCGGGCTGCCGTCGGTGTCGTAGGCCTCGGCCCGCACGCCCAGGATGCGGCACTGGATCTCGCCGCTGTAGACCGGCAGCAGCGGGCAGCCGCCCACGAAGCAGCCGCAGATATCGGTGCCGCCGCTCACCGAGGCCAGCCAGATATCGGGCTTCACCTGCGCGTAGACC
>JBAXES010000219.1:0-6781 GCA_037140315.1 Chloroflexales bacterium | reverse complement strand
GGTGGTGAACGCCTTCGGCGACGTGTGGGCGGAGCACGGCGGGATCATCGCCGGGGCGCGCGCGGTCGGCGGGGGCCTTCACGACACGATGCGGGCGCTGCGCGACCCGGCCCTGCTGCCGATCTTCGGCGGGGGCCGGTGGGCCGATGAGGTACGCAACACAACCCTGGCGATTGTGGCCACCGACGCGCGGCTGAGCAAGGCCGAGGCGACCAAGCTGGCGCAGATGGCGCAGGATGGCCTGGCCCGCACGATCTGCCCCGTCCACACGCCCTTCGACGGCGACGCCGTCTTTGCACTGGCCACAGGCCGCCGCCCCGCGCCGCATATGGTCGTTCTCGGCAGCATCGCCGCCGAGGTGCTGGCGCGGGCGGTAGAGCGGGCGGCGCGGGCGGCGACAGGCCTGGGCGGCCTGCCCGCCGCCTGTGATCTTAAAGAGTAATTTAAAGAGGTTTTTTTGTGGGAGGGACAAGCCCTCCCACGCCCTCCCATGAGAGAGTGAGAGCGGGCAAGCCCGCTCTCGATCTTCACATAAAGAGTTGTGAGAAGGCGAAGCCTTCCCGCAACTCTTTATGTGAAAAGAACTGCTACATCGTCGCGGGTGAGGGACTTGAAGACGCCGCCCTCGGTGGCGATCAGCTGCTCGACGAGGGCGCGCTTCTGGTCTTGGAGGAGCAGGATCTTCTCCTCGACCGTCTCGCGGGTGATCAGCTTGTAGACAAAGACCGGCCGGGTCTGCCCGATGCGGTGGGTGCGGTCGGTGGCCTGCATCTCGATGGCCGGGTTCCACCAGGGGTCCACGTGGATGACATAGTCGGCGGCGGTGAGGTTCAGGCCGACCCCGCCGGCCTTCAGGCTGATCAGAAAGAAGGGCAGCTCGGGCGTATTTTGGAAGCGGTCAACCTCCTGCGGGCGATTGCGGGTGGAGCCGTCGAGGTAGGCGTAGGGGATCTTGCGGGCGTCGAGGGCCTCGCGGATGATCGTGAGCATCTGGACGAACTGCGAGAAGATCAGAGCCTTGTGGCCCTCAGAGCGCAGGGTGTCGAGGGTCTCCAGGAGCAGCTCGAACTTGCCGGAGCTGCCGCGGAACTTCTCGTCGACCAGGCGGGGGTGGTTGCAGATCTGGCGCAGGCGCAGCAGGCCCTCGAGGATCTTCATGCGCGCGTCGTTGAGCCCCTCCTCCTCGATGATGCCGAGGAGCAGGTTGCGGTAGTAGTCGCGGGTCTTGATATAGAGCTTGCGCTGGGCCGGCTCCATCTCCACCACCAGCAGCTCCTCGCTGCGCGGCGGCAGGTCGAGGGCAACCTGCTCCTTGGTGCGGCGCAGGATGAAGGGGTAGACCATCTTGCGCAGGAACTGGGCGCTGTCGGCGTCCTGCTTACGCTCGATCGGATTGACGAACTCCTCGCGGTAGTAGTCGAGGTTGCCGAGCAGGCCGGGGTTGAGGTAGGCGAACTGCGACCAGAGCTCCAGGGCGCTATTCTCGACGGGGGTGCCGGTGAGGGCGAAGCGGCGGTTGGCGTTGAGCGTGCGGGCGGCCCGGGAGGTCTCGCCGAGGGGGTTCTTGATCGCCTGGGACTCATCGAGGATGGCGCAGTCGAAGCGGTACTGGCGCAGCAGATCGATATCGCGCAGCATGATCCCGTAGGTGGTGAGGACGAGGTCGTACTTGGCGAAGTCGGCGGCGTCCTTAGTGCGAGTCGCCTCGGCGTGGACGTAGATGCGCAGGCCGGGGGCGAACTGAGTGGCCTCGCGCTCCCAGTTGAAGAGCAGCGAGCGCGGCATGACGATCAGGGTGGCCGGGCTGTCGGGGTGAGTCTCGCGGAGCGACTGGAGAAACGCGAGGGCGACGACCGTCTTGCCCATGCCCATATCGTCGGCGAGGCAGCCGCCGAACCCGTAGCTGTGGAGGAAGTGCAGCCAGTCGAAGGCGGCCTTCTGGTAGGGGCGCAGGGTGCCGGTGAAGCCAGCGGGCAGGGATCGCTGCTCGCTCTTCTCGAAGCCGCGCAGCCGGTCGCGGCGGGCCTGGAACTCGGGGTCGGACTGGGCGCGGTCGGCCTCGGCGAGGGCCTGGTCGATCAGGCCGACGTGGTGCTCGGAGAGGCGCAGGGTGCCCTCGTGCTCCTCGGCCATAGCGAACATGTGGCGGTAGCGCTCGATCCACTCTTCGGGGATGGCCCCGATCGAGCCGTCGGCCAGCTTGACGTACTTATCGCGCTTTCTGATCGCCCGGCGCAGATCCTTCATGGCGACCTCCTGGTCGCCGAAGTTCACCACGGCCTCGACGTCGAACCAGTCGATGCCGGAGCTGACGCGGAACGAGATGCTGGGCGTGCTGCGGTTGACGCGGGCCGTCGTCAGGGCATCTTCGCCGAAGATAGTGAAACCGGCCCCCACGAGCTTGGGCACCTCGCGCAGGAGGAAGTCGATCGGCTGGAGGTTGCGGCGCAGGACAAACTCGCCAGGAGCGTCGCTGCGCTTGAGGCCGAAGCTGCTCAGCTCCTGCCAGGCGGTCTGCTCGGCCTCGGGGCGGCGCGAGATGCGGGCCAGGGTCGTCGAGTCGGGGATGCGGCGGGTGGACGCTGAGGGCAGGTGCTTCTCATAGAGCAGCTCGTAGTCGGCGTAGCCGAAGCGCAGGTCGGCCACCAGCTGGCGCTCGCGCTCGCTGAGGTAGAGCCGGGGCTCGGGGGAGGCATCGACCTGCTGCCAGCTGACCATGTCGCCGTGGACGGGGATGCTCTCGGCGAGGGGCAGCAGGTAGCGCTCCATGAACTCGGTCTGGTCCTTGGCGGGGATACGCAGGCGCGGGTAGTTGATCAGGGTCTCGGCGGCCACCGGGATGTTGGCAACGGAGATCAGGCGGTTGCCGACCAGCATCCAGAGCGGGTCACGGTCGATAATCTCGACCTGGCCGGGGATCATAGCGATGCGCTCCTCGCCGGTGGTGATGGTGAAGCTGACGTCGAGGTCATTGTCGGCCTTGCTCAGGTCCATCTCGATGGCGCCGGGCGGCTCGCTGATCACGAGGCGATCCTGGAGCGGGTCGTGCTCATTGCCACGGAAGAGCAGGCCCTTGTGGAGCATGCCGAAGACGGCGGTGAGGGCCTTGTGGTTGGTGTACCAGTAGCCGTAGGCCGCGCCGGAGGAGATAGCCGTGTTGGCGGCGGCGAGCAGCTCCATGGGCATGCTCGGGTAGAGGTCAGGGCTGACCTGGCTGCGCAGGGCCTTGGCGTTAGCGTGAAGGTTGCGGCTCTGGATGGCCTCGGCGAGCACCTGGGGGTCGCCGCGATGATCGACGGGCAGGTGCTTGCCGGCGATGCTGTAGGGCAGGATCGACCATGCCGCCCCGCGCTTCTGGAGGCTGAAGATCAGGGCGGCACCGGAGCTAGTGGAGCTGTTGGCGCGCCGAGTGCTGGGCTGAATGGCCTGGTCGAGCACCGCGCGCCAGAGGCTCGGCGGATGCAGCCTGAGGTGGTCGCGCAGCTGGAGCAGGGCGGCGACGCGGTGCTGGCAGAGGCCCCAGGCGTAGCCGTAGCGGCAGGAGCAGGTGACGCTGACCTGGTTTCCGGCGAGGCGGATCACCGATTGGACGGGGGGGCCGGGCGGATCCTCTACGACAATGATCGCGGTGGTCGGCTCGCAGTGCTCGACGCTGGTGAGGCCCTTCTGATAAATCTCTCGCCCTTGCTGCACGACCTTCGGCATTGCGGTGTTCAGCAGCTGATCAACCGGGAGGGTCTCTGCTGTCAGGAGATAAAGCATCCTCGTAACCTGATTTATACTGTATGGCAGGCGAAGGCCTCAGGTGCCAGGTTTCAGATTTCAGGTCGAGCACACGAGAGCGCCATGCGCGAACTGAAATGGCAACTCCCCACCAGCCCTGCCTAGGCGATGTGATCACAGATGGCGTCATTGTAGTATACCGGGGAGCTATAGCTTGGTCAAACAACGGGTGCGAACACCACGAACCATATCCTCCATCATCATCGCTCTGCTCTGCCTGTCAGCGTGCCAGGTTGAGGGCGGCGTGGCGCGGCCGACTGAGGGCTCGGCGGCGAACCCCACCAGCGCCGAGCTGACCGCGTCTGCGGTGCCTCCGGCCAGCGCGGCGGTCGCGACCGTGCCGGCGTCGCCCGACGGCAGCCTGCGGGTTGGCCTGACGGCTGAGCCGGGCGACCTGCTGCCTTACTACAACGACAGCGCCGACGAGCGCGTTACCGCGCCGATCAGTGAGCTGCTGTTTCCGGCTCCGCTGCTGGCCCTGAACTACACCTACACCACCACCGGCGTGCTAGAGCGCGTGCCGAGCGTGGAGAACGGCGATGTGCAGAAGGCGAAGGCCGACGTCTTCCTCGACTCGTCCGGCGTGATCACCGCGACCAACACCGGGGTGATCACCCAGGTGCAGCAGCTCAGCGTGACCTATCACTGGAACCCGCAGCTGAGCTGGGCCGACGGCACGCCGGTGACGGCCGACGACTCGCTGTTCGCCTACAACCTGGCCAGGCGGGTGAGCCTTGGCCAGGAGGCGGACAGCCGGCTCTCCCTGCTGGCCCGCTACGAGAAGGTCGATGATCACACGACGCGGGCGGTGCTAAAGCCAGACTTCACTGACCCGGCCTATATTACGAGCTACTGGACGCCGCTGCCCCGCCATATGCTGAAGGATGTCGATCCGCACAAGTTCGCCACGGGCACGTTCGCGCTCATACCAATGGGCTACGGGCCATATATGATTGAGCGGCGCGACCTCGGCAGCCTGCGGCTGGTGCGTAACCCGCACTGGCCGGGCCTAGTGTCGGCGGCGAGCGTGAGCATTATCTTTCGCGACAGCGTAGATCTGCTGCGGGGGGCGGTGTCCGGCGGGAGCCTCGACGTGGCCAGCTTCGATCTGCCCGCGCCTGATCAGATCGGCCCGCTGAAGGCCGACGCGGCGAGCGGCGCCCTGGTTCTCGCCGCCGTGCGCAGCCCGATCTGGGAGCACCTGGATTTTAACCTGGATGTGCCGCTGCTCCAGGACATTCGCGTGCGCCGGGCGATCGCCCAGGCGATCAACCGGCAGGGGATGGTGGACAAGCTCCTGGGCGGCTACAGCAGCGTGCTTGAGAGCTGGATCGTGCCCGGCCAGTGGGCGGCGGCGCCCCTCGACCAGCTCACGCGCTACCCCTACAACCCGGATGAGTCGCAGCGTCTGCTGACCGAGGCGGGCTACCTGGACAGCGACGGGGACGGCCTGCGCGAGCTGGATGATCAGCCGCTCACCCTGACACTGGTGACGACGGCGGGGTCGCCGCTGCGCAAAGATGTGGCCGATGAGATCAAGGCCGACCTGGCTGCGGTGGGGCTGACGCTGGAAATTAACGCGGTGTCGGCCAGCGCGCTCTACGGCCAGGATGGGCCGCTCTACCGGCGCAACTTCGATCTGGCCCTGTTCGCATGGATCGCCGGCCCTGACCCGCGCGGGTGGGAGCGTTGGAGCTGCGCGGGGGTGCCGAAGGAGGCGAATGGCTGGGCGGGGAACAACTTCCCGGGGTGGTGCTTCTTCGAGGCCGACAAGGCCATCCGCACCGCCACCACCACCATCGATATCAGCGAGCGGGGTGCGGCCTACCTGCGTCAGCAGCAGCTCTTCACCCAGGAGCTGCCGGTGCTGCCGCTGTTCCAGCGGGTCGATCTGACGGTCAGCAGCCCGACGATTATGGGCGTGAGACCCGATGCGACGGCCCCGTTCACATGGAATCTGGCCGCCTGGGTGCGTAGGTAGGGCCAGGCTAACGCCGTTGGGCGGCGACATGTCGCCCCCAGGCATCCACCGACGCAGGTAGTTTGACCCGACATTGGTGTCGGTGTACTATCTGTAGATAGTATCTGTAAGTGCTAAGAATCAGGCCCCTGAAAGGACTGTGTGATGGAGCGAAGAGTTGGCGAGATTATGCACCGCGGCGTGCTGACGTGTCAGCGCGATACGCCTATTCAGGATATCGCCCGGCAGATCTCTGAGCAGGATATTAGCGCCCTGGTGGTTGTGGATGATGAAGGGAATATGGTCGGCCTGATCTCGCGGACTGATCTGGTGAACGCGCGCCTCTACGAGCAGTACTGGAAGCAATGGCGCGGGCTCACCGCCGGCCATATCATGGTCACCGATGTGGTCTCGGTGAGCGCCGAGGACTCGCTGGATGTCGCGAGCAAGCAGATGATGGATCGGCGCTTCCACCGGGTGGTGGTGGTTGAGAAGGTCGAGAAGGGGCTGCGGCCGATCGGCATCCTGTCGATCACCGACCTGGTGCGTGACATCGCCCGCGCGTGAGGCGTGAGGGCGTGAGGGCGTGAGGGCGTGAGGCGTGACTACGCCTCACGCCTTTTTATATGTGGTAGTAGTCGCGGATCTGGATGATCCAGATCAGGAGTCCGTAGGCGAGGGTGGTGCCGAGGGCGGCCAGGGCGACAGCCTTCCCTGATCGTCCGCGGGCGTAGAGGGTGGCGAGCAGCGGGCCGGCGCTGAGACAGAGCGCCGGGTAGAGGAAGAGCGACCAGCGTACGCCCTGGTCGGCCGCGAGCAGGAGGGCCTGGGTGATCAGGGCCCCCAGCCAGAGGGCGGCCAGGGCCAGGCGCAGCCCGCCCGCCCTGGGGTGCGCGCCGCGGCGCGCCCAGAGCAGCCCGAGGCCCGCCAGGGCTAAGGCCCCCAGCAGCGGTGGCAGTGGCCATGCCCGCGAGCGCGGCGGGGCCAGGCCGAGGACACCGGCGACCGTCTCACCGAGGATGGCCAGGGGTGAGATCC
>JBAXES010000218.1:0-6782 GCA_037140315.1 Chloroflexales bacterium | reverse complement strand
GTTGCGCGCCCTGCCGGGGGGGAGACGGCACGGCGCCCGCGGGGAAGCGGAAATGATTCATCAGATGTCTGAGACGCAGCTCCTGGTGATGCGGCGGTGATGCGCCCGCGTGTCACTATTCTGGCTGGCGGCGCGCAGGCTGGCGGCCAGGTCGATCCGACCATCGCCCAGCAGATCGGGCAGGTCCGGGTTTACCAGATCGACAGAGGCGGCAGTCCCGCCGATCAGGTCGCCGACATCGCGCGCGTTCAGCGTCGGCTGGAGGCTGAGGATCAGCGCCGCCTGGCCGGAGACGAACGCCGTGGCCATCGATGTCCCGCTCCAGGTGGCGTAGCCGCTGGCCGGGAAGGCGCTGAAGATGCCCTCGCCGGGGGCGGCCACCGAGACCCAGGCCCCATAGCTGGCGAAGGTCGAGCGAACGTCGCGTGAGTCCACCGAGGTGACGGCGATGGCGCAGCTGGTTGCGGCCGGGTACTGGGGCAGGTCGGTGCCGGTGTTGCCTGCGGCGGCGATCACCACCGCGCCTCCCAGCGTCGCCCGGCGCACTGCGGCCCTGAGCAGGCGCGAGTCCTCGCTGGTGCCCAGGCTCATATTGATCACGGTGGCCCCGTGGGCTACCGCGTAGTCGATCGCCCGGACAAGGTTGAACATATCGCCGTCGCCCTCGGCGGTGAGGGCGCGCAGCACCAGCAGCCGCGCATCTGGGGCCAGCGTGTGGATGATCCCGGCCAGGTGGGTGCCGTGGCCGTAAGCCTCATCGGCGACCCCGTCCCCATTGTTATCGATGCCGTCGGGCGTATCGATGGGCGAGCTGTCATCGTCCACAAAGTCGTAGCTGTCGGGCGCGATGCTGGCGGCCAGGTCGGGGTGGTCGAGCTGCGCGCCGGTGTCGATGATCGCGACCGTCACGCCGGTGCCGCGGCTGAGGGCCCGGGCATCGGTGAGGCCGATCTGGGCCAGGGCCGACTGGGCCAGCAGGGGTGCCGGGTCGGTGCCGCCCCAGGCCCCGATGCCGCGCGGGTTAGCCACCGGCGCGCCGTTGATATAGTTCGGCTCGGCGAAGTCGAGCCGCGGGTCGAGGGCCAGCGCGTCGGACACGACGGACGGGTCGGAGCCGGGGGGCGTGCGCAGCAGATAGACGCCGGCGTCGCCCTCCATCTGCGCGGCCGTGCTCGTCCCGAGGTCGCGGTTGACATCATCGATCGTCAGGCTGGCGGAGGCCAGCCTGACCACAATCTCGCCCGGGCGATAGCGCTGCACCGCCCCGGAGGCGGCGGCCCGGTACGGTGCCGCCGCGCCCAGGGCCATCCCGACGGCGAGGGTGATCATCAGGAGCGGGCTATAGAGGCTGCGGGGAAGTATAGCGGCTCGCATTGTGCTTCTCCTGGGCATTGATCGAGGGCCCTCACTCGTCGCTATACTCATATGTCGTGGCCGACGATAGAAAGTAACGGGCATCATCGCGGGTTCTTCAGGCTAGCCCGACCAGAAAGAACGGTGCCCAGTAGTAGGGGTGGGGCGAGCGGACCCTGACGGCCAGCTGGGCCGTGCGCAGGGCGGCGGCGGCACTCTGGCCGGCCTGCATCTGCGCGTACCAGATCTCCATCAGGGCGGCGGCGGTCTGATCGTGGACCAGCCAGTGGCTGACGAGCAGGGTGCGCGCCCCGGCGGCCAGGAAGGCGCGGGTGAGGCCCACCACCTCATCGCCATCGTAGACGCGCCCGCGCCCGGACTCGCAGGCGCTCAGGGCCACCAGGGCGCCGCGCAGGTCGAGCCGGGCGATGTCGGCGGCGGTGAGCCAGCCGTCGCACAGGCGCAGGGCCGAGAAGATCGGGCTGTCGCCGCGAAAGAGGCCGTGGCAGGCCAGGTGCAGCACCGCCCGCCCGGGGGCCAGCTCGCGCAGCGCCCGCATGGTGGCCTGCTCGTCGGCCAGCACCGCAGCGCCCGCCAGATGCCGCGCCACCGCGGCGATCTCCCGGGATACCATGGGGATAAGCGGGTCGGCCAGGCCCACGACGAGGGCGCCGCCATTGCCCGGGGCCACTGGCTGCTCGATGGTCAGCGCCGTCGTGCTGGGCGCGTAGGTGATCTCGAAGTCCTCGATCAGCGCGCGCTCGCCGCACAGGGCGTGGAAGGGGATCTGGTGGAGCAGGCCGTGCGGCACCACCACGAGCCGCCGCGGGCCGCCTTTGATTATGTCGAGTCTCGTAGCCAGGGGCGCGATCAGCTGCGTGTAGAGGTCGGCCAGGGCCTGCTGGGCCGAGCGGGCGAGCATATCCATGTGGCGGGCCACAAACTCCGGCCCGGCGCTGAAGCGGTCGAGCTGGGAGGCCAGCCGGGCGACCAGGGGTTCAATCGCCGACACCCGGCTGACCGTACGGTGCACGGTGAGCTCGCCGGCGACGAGCACGAAGGCCAGGATCTCATCGCCGAGGATATGGTAGGCCAGCAGGCCATCGACTACGCCGAGGCGCGCGCGCAGCTCGAGCGCAGTGAGCGGCGCGGCGAAGGGGTCGGGCCGGGCGTCGGCGGCGTCGCGCAGGTGCAGCAGCGAGATCTGCTGCTCAAGGGCTGCGGCGCGCGCGCGCAGGTCGGCCATGCGCGGCCCCCCCTGGCCGAGCAGCTCGCTATAGACGGCGTGCAGGTCGCCCTGGAGCGCCGCCAGCTGCGCCGACTCGACGCCCAACGCGGGGCTGCGGTCGCCGGCGGTCGCCAGCAGATCGACCAGCGCGCGGGCCTTCAGGCGCTCGGCGACCACAAAGGCATCCCAGGCGTCGGCGTCGCGCATGCGACCGAGCTCCAGGCGCAGCATGTCATCGTAGACGGCGGTCTTATCCTGCAGGAACGAGACGCGGAGCGACTCGGTGACCAGGGTGCCGCGGAGCTGCTCGATCTGCGAGATCGCGGTGCCGAGCAGGGCGCCGGCCTCAGCAGCGCGGCCCTGGCGCAGGCGCAGGCGCCCGAGGCGCTGCTGGAGGCGGAAGAGCATATGCGGCAGCCCGATCTGCGCGGCGATCGGCTCGGCGGCCAGCAGGTGCCGCTCGGCGGCGGCCAGGTCGGGGCCGGCCAGGTCGGCCAGGCGCAGGTGGGCGTAGAACTGCTGGACTGGCCATTCATCGGCGGCCACCAGGTCGAGGGCCTGGGCGGCCAGGTCGCGGGCGGCGGCGAGCTGGCCGCGGCGGGACAGCAGGTCGGCGCGCTCCAGCAGCACGCCGGAGAGCATAGGGAGGTTGCCGCTGGCGCGGAAGCGCTCGGCGGCGGCGTCGAGGGCCTGGGCGGCCGCGTCGAGCTGGTAGAGGGCGAGCAGGGCCGTGCCGGCGCCCCAGAGGGCGCGAGCCTGGTCGTGGGCCATGCCCACATCGCCGGTGCCGGCGCCAGCCTCGCGGTAGGCGGCCAGGGCCTCGTGGTAGCGGTTGAGCGCCATGTAGGCGTCGCCGGTGTCGAGGGTCAGCACGTGGACATCGGCCTGGGCCTCGGTCGCCTCCAGGAGGCGGCGGGCCTGGGCGAAGGCCTCCAGGCTACGGGCGAACTGGCCGAGCAGCAGCTGGGCGCCACCGATGTTGATCAGCGTCTCGGCGTGCAGCAGGGTCAGGCCGGCCGCCTCAAAGAGGGCCGCGCTCTGCGCGAAGCTGGCCAGGGCACTGGTGGGCCGCCCGAGGCCGAGCAGCACGATGCCGCGGTTGGTGCCCACCTCGCCGACCTGCTCGGCCATGCCGAGGCTGCGGTAGCGGGCCTCGGCGATCGCGTAGGCGTCGAGGGCCAGGTCGTAGGCGCCCATCTGCTCGTAGCAGAGGCCGGCGTTCTGGCGCACCATCGCCTCAAGGCGCAGCAGCTCCTGGGGGTCGCCCTGGGCGGCGGGGGCCGCCGCCTCGGCGAGGGCGGCGTGCCCGGAGTCGAGGGCCTCCTGGTAGCGCCCCTGGTCACGCAGGACATTCATCAGGCCGACGCTGGTGCGCAGCGCCTCCAGCGGGGCGCCGGCCGCCAGGTAGCCCGCCCGCGCCGCGCCGATCAGCTGGACGGCCAGGTCGTGCTCGCCATTGACCCAGTGGGCCTGCGCGCAGAGGTAGCGGGCGCGGGCGGCCAGGTCGGGGGCGCCGACCTGCTCAGCCAGCCGGATGCAGCGGGTGGCCAGCTCGCGGCCCTTGCGCGGGTCGCTGCGCATGAGCTGGGAGGCGCGCGCGATCAGCTCCGCGACGGCGGCGGGGCGGTCGCACGGGCACGCGCAACCCGCCAGCGCCAGGGGCGACGGCGGCAGCGCGCTATCGATGACGGTGATCCCCTCCATTCGCACGTCCCCGCCGCGCCGGAGCTAGAGCACATCCAGGCGCACGTCAAACTCGTCGATCTCCACCTCGCCGTCGTCGGCGACCATCAGCATCGTGTAGGCCCCGGGGGGCAGCTCGATAAAGCTAAACTCGCCCAGCTGGTTGGTGAGCGAGATGTCGAGCAGATCGTCGGCCCGCGTGAGCCGCAGCACCAGCGAGTCGACGCTCGCCATGTCACGCGAGAAGACCTGGCCGTTGACATCGATCCGGTCGGCCTGGCGGCTGGGGCGGACGGTCATCGCCACCTCGGCCAGGTCGCAGGTGAAGATCATCTGGCGGGTGCGCACATCGACCGAGCGCACGCCGGCGAGCGCGGGCTGGGCCGCGCTGTCGAAGGTCAGCAGCGCGGCGGCCCGGCGCAGCAGGCCGGCGAGCGGCGACGGGCGGAACTGGCGCAGCAGCGCGGCGTGTAGGTTGGCGGGGGGCGTCGCCAGCACCGCGCGCGCGCGCGCGGCGGCGAAGGCGCGCAGCCAGTCGGCGTCGGCCTGGGTCTGCGGGCTGGCATCAGCCAGCCGCGCCTCTAGCTCACGCGCCGTGCCGGCGGGCAGGCGACCGTCAAACAGGTCAAGCAGGGTGTCAAACGGGATCGAATTTGCGCCCACCATCGCTGTCGTCCTCTCGTATGTGTGTGCTCTACCAGACACATACCGAAGGCGCGGCTGAAAATACACCGGCGCGCATCACAGCTCGCGGTTCTGGAGTGCCGCCCTGAGCTGGGCCAGGCAGCGGGCACGGTTCGGCCCGATGCTGCCCGCAGGCAGGCCAAAGGCCGCGGCGATCTCGGCGTAGGACGGCTCGGCGGGGTCGAAGTAGAGCGCGAGCAGCAGGCGGCGGCAGCGCTCGTTGAGCGCCGCCATGCCGTAGTCAAGCCACTCCACCAGCTCCCAGCGCTCCATCGGGCTGCTGCCGGGCGGCCCGATCGACGGGGCGAGATCATCGAGCAGGTCGAGGGCGTCGGGGTGCTCGTGGCGGCGGCTGTGGATGAGACGCCGGGCCTGGCGGTGGGCCACCGTGGCGAGCCACGCGCTCAGGCGCGTCTCCTCGTGCAGGCTGCCGATGCTGCGGAACAGCGAGAGAAATGCGGTCTGGGCCACATCCGCCGCGTCCTCGCGGGGCAGCCGGTAGCTCAGGGTGATCGAGTAGATCAGGCGCTCGTAGCGCGACACCAGCTGCTCCCAGGCGCCCGCCTGGCCATCGCGGCACCCCAAGATCAGATCCCAGTCGGTTGGCGAGAGGGTCATAGCTACCATATCGTGACGTACAGCGCGCGACGCATAGCCTATTGGCATTGGCCATATATCCCGCATTATACCGCACCCATCCGCGCCGATACCTCACGACTCAGTCACAGAGTCGCGGCCCGGCCCGACACCCCCGCCGGGGGGTGCTTCTGCACGATACTGCTGACAAACGCCGACCAACCGTGTCCTGTCATTCCGAGCGAAGCGAGGAATCTTCCCTCCTCTGCGTTGGGAAGACCCCTCACCCCTCGCTTCGCTCGGGGTGACATGTGCCAGCAGTATCTTTTGCAACAGCCCTGCCAGACCCAACCGCGAGCAGGCCAGAATCTGGCAAAATATGGTATTGTACTGTACTGGTAGCTGTTCGTATCGATCCCTCCCTCTCTCAGCGAAAGGATCACCGTTATGCGCCAGATCTCACGCGCCACGCGCAGGCTTCGCCCCGCCGCCCTGCTGCTCCTTTGCGCATGGCTCTGCCTGCCGAGCGCCACGTCGGCGCGGGTATATGCGGGCCCCCCGGCACTTACCTTCTACGAGATCCAGAAGGGCGACAGCCTTGGAGGAGACGAGCGGCGCTCCTACGCGGTGGACGTGCAGAGCGATCACAAGATCATCGTCGGGGCGTTTAACGCCGACCCCGCCAGCGACGCCGGCGCCCCCGAGCTACAGCTCACCTGCGATCGCAACCCCGGGGGCGATATTAGCCCGCTGAACCCGGATAGCGGTAAGGCCGAGGGGGGCGTGGTCTACTGCCAGCCAAAGACGAGCGACGGCTCCATAGCATCCGTGGCCGTCACGGTGAGGGGCAGGGAGGGCCGCTCCGTGAACTACGGCGTCTTCGCCCAGCCGCTCAGCGCGGCCACCGCGACCTCGTTTAGCGGCCTGAACCGGGCGGGCATGAAGCTGGGAGCCTGGTCGACAGCGATGTTTTTCATCGACAATAGCGGGGACCTGATCAGCAGCAAGCTGCTGAGCTTTAAGGTGACGTCGGGGGCGCCAAACCGTGCCTTCGCCCGCCTGTACAACTCGGGCGGCATGCTCGTCTGTAGCACCTCGGGCAGTGATAATGCGCAGTGTGCGAAGCTCAACGCGGGCGATTACCTCTCCTACTACCTGGTGATCGTCAACGCGGGCGACGGGGACTTCACCTATAGCGTGAGCACCACCAAGAACCTCAACCGCTAGGCGTAGCACGCCACACGAAGAGGGCGTGGGG
>JBAXES010000217.1:0-6785 GCA_037140315.1 Chloroflexales bacterium | reverse complement strand
CCCACGCCCTGGAGCGCAAGGCGTCCCCCGAGCGAACCCACTCGCTCCTCAGCACGATCCTTATCGCGGGCGCACAGGGGCAGCCGGCAGATCTCTCACCATCGCTTTAGCTGACCTTCATAGATGCCTTATTGGCGCGGGCTATGCTGGTCATGTCAGCGGGCGCCTGATGCGGGGAATTGGGCGAGCGGTGGCGAGCATATCCTCCCTCCTTACACCGGTGGGCGCGCGGCGAAAGCTGCGCGCCCACCGGTGTTTTTCTGTGCCCCATGGTATACTTGCCGCAGCAAAATCCAGCTTCTTTGTTGGGGTTGGGCCGCCTCGCCTCGCCCCCCTCGCCGGAGCCAACGAATGTCAAGCGAGAGCATCATCGCTGCGGAGCAGCAGTTCACCTCCGGGCTCTACCCGAAGCGCCAGGTCGCCATCGTGCGCGGCGAGGGTGCCCGGCTCTACGATGCCGAGGGGCGGGCGTTCATCGACTGCGTGGGCGGCCAGGGCGCGGCGAACCTGGGCCACAGCCACCCGGCCGTGGTGGCCGCCGTGCAGACCCAGGCCGCCCGGCTGATGAGCTGCCCCGAGATCTTCTACAACGACGAGCGCGCGGCCTACCTCCAGGAGCTGGCGGCGGCCCTGCCCTTCCCGGCGCGGGTCTTCCTCTGCAACAGCGGGGCCGAGGCCGTCGAGGCCGGGATCAAGTTCGCCCGCATGCTTAGCGGGCGCCAGCAGATCATCGCCACCAAGCGCGCCTTCCACGGCCGCACCATGGGCGCGCTCAGCGCCACTTGGGAGCCCAAGTACCGCGAGCCCTTCCTGCCCCTGGTGCCCGAGTTCGCCCACGTGCCCTACGGCGACGCCGAAGACCTCGCCGAGGCGGTGGGCGCGCAGACGGCGGCGGTGCTGCTGGAGCCGGTGCAGGGCGAGGGCGGCGTGCGCCCGGCCCCCGCCGGCTACCTGGAGGCCGCCCGCCGCATCTGCGACGAGCGCGGGGCCCTGCTGCTGCTCGATGAGGTGCAGACCGGGTTCGGGCGCACCGGCAGGCTCTTCGGCTGCGAGCACAGCGGCGTCGCGCCCGACATCCTCATCCTGGCCAAGAGCATCGCCGCCGGCCTGCCCATGGGCGCGGTGGCGATCCACGCCCGCCACGGCGCCCTGCCCGGCGGCACCCACGGCACCACCTTCGGCGGCAACCCGCTGCTCTGCGCCGCCGCCCGCGCCGCCCTGCGCACCTACATCAAGGACGACATTGCGGGCCAGGCCGCCGCGAAGGGCGCGTGGCTGATCGCGCGCCTCGCCGCCCTGAGGCTGCCCGCCGTGCGCGAGGTGCGCGGCCTCGGCCTGCTTGTCGGCCTTGAGCTGAAGACGCGCGCCCAGCCCTACATCGCCGCCCTTATGGAGCGCGGCGTCCTCGCCCTCCCCGCCGGCCCCACCGTCCTGCGGCTCCTCCCGCCCCTGGTGATCTCCTACGGGGACCTGGAGACGGTGGTGGACGTGATCGGCGAGGTACTGGCCCGCCCAGCGTAGGGCGAGCAGGGGAGGCGCGGCGTGCTGCGCCTCCCCTGCTACGCCCCACACGTGTACACCATGCATAAAATTGGCGTCATCGACCTCGGGTCAAACACCACTCGCCTGATCGTGATGGCCTACGAGCCGGGGCGCTGCTTCCGCCTGATCGATGAGGTCAGCGAGACGGTGCGCCTCGCCGAGGGGGTGGGCGACAGCCGCGCGCTCCAGGCCCGCCCGATCTACCGCGCCGTCGAGGCCCTCTCGATGTTCGAGCGCTTCTGCCGCAACACCGGGGTCGCGCAGATCATCGCCGTCGGCACCAGCGCCATCCGCGAGGCCAAGAACCAGGAGGTGTTCTGGCAGGACCTGCGCCGGGCCACCAGCATCGACCTGCGCATCATCAGCGCCGAGGAGGAGGCCTACTTCGGCTACCTCGGCACGATCAACGCCCTGGCGATCAGCGACGGCTTCGTCTTCGACACCGGCGGCGGCTCCACCCAGGTCTGCGCCGTGCGCAACCGCCGGCTGCTGCGCAGCTTTTCGGCCCAGGCCGGCGTGCTGCGCTTCACCGAGCGCTACGTCAGCTCCGACCCGATCAGCAAGGGCGATCTGCGCAATCTGCGCGAGGGCGCCCGCCGCGCCTTCGCCGGCCTCGACTGGGTGCGCGCCGGCGCCGGCATGCAGCTCGCCGGCATGGGCGGCACCATCCGCACCCTGGCCCGCATCGACCAGAAGCAGCGCGGCTACCCGCTCGACCGCATCCACGGCTACGTGCTCGCGCGCGCCGCCGTGGCCGCCATGGTCGAGCAGCTGGCCGGGCGCAGCCGCCGCGAGCGCGAGGCCATCCCCGGCCTTAAGTCCGACCGCGCCGACGTCACCCTGGCCGGCGCGGTGATCGTCGACCAGCTCATGGAGCAGGGCGGGTTCAGCGAGCTGCTGGTCAGCGGCCAGGGCGTGCGCGAGGGCCTCTTCTACCAGCACTTCCTCAGCCCGGCCGACCCGCCGATCCTGCCGGACCAGCGCGCCTTCAGCGTGCTGAACCTGGCCCGCCTGCACGACTACGAGCAGAGTCACTGCGCCAGGGTGGCCGAGCTCTGCCTCTCGCTCTTCGACCAGCTCGCCCCGCTGCACCTCTACGGCTCCTGGGAGCGCGAGCTGCTCGGCTACGCCGCAACCATCCACGATATCGGCGTGCAGGTGGGCTACTACGACCACCATAAGCACTCGGCCTACCTGGTGTTCAACGCGACCCTGCTCGGCTTCTCTCACCGCGAGATCGTCATTCTGGCCAGCCTGGTGCGCAACCACCGCAAGGGCCAGGCCGATATGACGGAGTTCGCCCAGGTCCTCCAGCCCGACGATGAGCAGCGCGTGGCCCGCCTCAGCGCCCTCCTGCGCATCGCCGAGTACCTGGAGCGCAGCAAGAGCCAGGTGGTGCGCGCCATCACGGTCAACCCCGCCGAGGACCCGCTGCGGATCATTGTCCACGCCGACGGCGACCCCACGGTGGAGATCTGGGACGCCAACCGCCGCGCCGGCCTGATGAAGAAGGCCTTCGGTCGCCCGGTCGAGATCGTCGCCGCGCGGTAGGGGCCAGCGAGAGCGTTGGCGCATAGCGCCAACGCTTCTGCTGCGCCCCTGCCGTGTTATAATGCCCCGAAGCCAACGCCGGTCGCCCAATTAGGACTCTATGCGCTGCCCTTTCTGCCAGAACCAGGAAACCGACGTCTTCGACTCGCGCAAGCTGAACGATGGCGAGCTGATCCGGCGGCGCCGCAAGTGCCGCAGCTGCGGGCGCCGGTTCACCACCTACGAGCGCATCGAGTCGGTCAGCCTGACGGTGGTGAAGAAGGACGGTAAGCGCGAGCCCTACGACCGCGAGAAGATTATGCGCGGCGTGCGCACGGCGTGCTACCGCCGCCCGATCTCAGTGCAGCAGATGGAGCTGCTGGTCAACGATGTGGAGGCGGCCATGATGGCCACCGACGACCAGGAGATCAGCACGCGGGTGATCGGCGACGAGGTGATGCGCCGCCTGCGCGAGCTCGATGAGGTGGCCTATATTCGCTTCGCCTCCGTCTACCGCTCCTTCGCCGACATTGGCAAGCTGCGCGAGGCGGTGGACGAGCTGCTGGATAATTCTGACGCGTGACGCGTGAGGACGCATCACGCATCATATCAACTCTCATATGATACTGTGCATGTCATGCTGAGCGCAGCGAAGCATCTTCCAGTCGTGTGGATGGGAAGACCCTTCGCTTCGCTACATGGTGACAGGATGCACGGTATCAATCAAGATTTGATATCACACATCACGGAGCCTTCGTAGCATGAGCGTAGATACCACCCCCGAGCAGCGCGGCGAGCAAGACCCCGCCGCGCCGCGCCCGTCCCTGATCCAGCGCGCTGTCGCCTCGCTCTCCCGCGTGCGCTGGGCCGAGACCTTGCTGATCGCCCTGGCGATGGCCGTGGCCTGGTGCGGGCTCTTCCTGGCCAACAATGTGCTCCAGGTGCTCGCCGGCGTCGTCCCGGTGATGGCCGGGCTCTACCTCGGCAAGCGCGTTAAGGGCGACTACCTGGCCCACGGGCTGGTGCTCGGCGTCGCCGGCTTCTTCTTCGGCCTGATCATCGTGGTGGCCTACGGGCTCATCGGCAGCGCCGGCATCGTCCCGATGCCCCAGCTCAGCCTCCAGGCCGGCAAGGACCCGCAGACGGCCAGCGCGGGCGACCTGCTCTTCGTCTACTTCACCTTCTCGATCTTCGCCCTCATCCCCTTCCCGGCCTTCGGCACGGTGATGGCCGGGCGCACCGAGCAGCGCAACCGCGACATGAGCAAAGAGGTTGAGGATCGCGGCGGTCGCCTTGAGCGCCCGGGCGTCATCCGCACCCTCGATGACCTGCGCGGCCTCTCGCTGCCCCAGCTCGGGTCCTACATCTCGGCCGTCTATAAGAAGAAGGGCTTTGAGTTCAAGGACTACCGCTTCATCGATAAGGATAAGCACCTCGATATCGAGATGACCTACAAGGGCGAGCGCTTCCTGATGCGGCTCTCGGTGGCCGATAAGGTGCGCCCCGGCACCCTTGAGAGCCTTATCCAGGACATGCGCCGCCGCGAGATCCCCAAGGGCCTGGTGATCACCTCCACCGAGTTCACCCCCGACACGCTCAAGGCGGCCTCCGGCAGGCGCAACATCGTCGCCATCGATGGCCAGACCCTGTTCGACATCGCCGAAGCGTGACCCGCTACGTACAGCAGAGGATCTATGAAGATTGATCTGACGGGCCGCGTGGCCCTCGTCACCGGCGGCGGGCGCGGCATCGGCCGGGCGATCGCCGTCGCCCTCGCCAGCGCCGGGGCGGCCACAGTGATCAACTACCGCGGCAACAGCGCCGCCGCCGAGGAGACGGTGGCCGCGATCACGGCGGCCGGCGGCACCGCCCAGGCTATCCAGGCCGACGTGGGCCAGGCCGCCGATGTCGAGCGCCTGGTGAAGGCGACCATCGACGCCTACGGCCGCGTCGATGTGCTGGTCAATAACGCCGGCATCACCCGCGACACCCTGCTGCTGCGCATGAAGGAGGACGACTTCGACCAGGTGATCAACACCAACCTGCGCGGCGTCTTCCTCTGCAGCAAGGCGGTGTTCCGGCCCATGAGCAAGCAGCGCGGCGGGCGGATCATCAACATCAGCTCGGTGATCGGCCTGATCGGCAACGCCGGGCAGGCGAACTACGCCGCCGCGAAGGCTGGCATCATCGGCTTCACCAAGTCCACCGCCCGCGAGATGGCCCCGCGCAGCATCACCGTCAACGCGATCGCCCCCGGATTCATCGACACTGAGATGACCAGCGTCCTCGGCGACGAGACCCGCAAGGCCATCCTCGAGAGCATCCCTCTCGGTCGGCTCGGCCAGCCCGAGGAGGTCGCGGCCCTCGCGTGCTTCCTCGCATCCGACTCCGCCGCCTACATCACCGGGCAGACCTTCGCGATCGACGGCGGCATGGTCATGTCGTGACGACGCCGCCACCCACACCGATGTAGGTGCGCAGCAGCGCATCTGATGGTTCGCGCGTAGCGCGAACCATCAGATGCGCTGCTGCGCACCTACGGGATCTACGAAATATATTATGTTGAATAAAGTATTAATCGCCAACCGCGGCGAGATCGCCGTCCGCATCGTGCGGGCCTGCCAGGAGATCGGCATCCGCACCGTCGCCGCGTTCAGCGAGGCCGACCGCGACTCGCTCGCGGTGCGCCTGGCCGACGAGGCCGTCTGCATCGGCCCGGCGGCGGCGGCCCGCTCCTACCTCAACCCGCCGGCCCTGATCAGCGCGGCCCTGATCACCGGCTGCGACGGCATCCACCCCGGCTACGGGTTCCTCTCGGAGAACCCCTACTTTGCCGAGATGTGCGCCGACTGCAAGCTGATCTTTATCGGCCCCGGCGCCGAGACGATCCGCCTGATGGGCGATAAGTCGATCGGCCGACAGACCATGCGCGCCGCCGGCGTGCCGATCATCCCCGGCTCCGAGGGCGAGCTGCGCTCGGTCGAGGAGGCCGTCGACCTGGCCCGCCAGATCGGCTACCCCGTCCTGCTTAAGCCCAGCGCGGGCGGCGGCGGGCGCGGCATGCGCGTCGCCCAGGACGAGAGCGACCTGCTGCGGGCCTACCCGACCGCCCGCGCCGAGGCTGAGAACGCCTTCGGTCGCGGCGACCTCATCTTGGAGAAGTACCTGCCCAAGGTGCGGCACATCGAGATCCAGGTGCTCGCCGACGCCTACGGCCACGCCATCCACCTTGGCGAGCGCGACTGCTCCGCCCAGCGCCGCCACCAGAAGATCCTTGAGGAGTCGCCCTCGCCGGTGGTCGGCCCCGAGCTGCGCGCCCGCATGGGCGCCGACGCCCTGCGCGGCATCCAGTCGATCGGCTACCTCAACGCCGGCACGCTCGAGTTCCTCATGGACCCCGACGGCCACTACTACTTCATCGAGATGAACACCCGCATCCAGGTCGAGCACCCGGTGACCGAGCTCGTCACCAACACCGACCTGCTGCGCTGGCAGCTGCTGATCGCATCCGGTGAGCGCTTGACGCTCCAGCAGAATGATATTAGAATAGCCCGGCACGCGGTTGAGTGTCGTATTAACGCGGAAGATCCCGAGCGGGATTTTCTGCCCGCCGGTGGCGAGATTGAGTTCTTCCTGCCGCCCGGTGGCCCTGGGGTACGGGTCGACTCGCACCTGTACGCCGGCTACACGCCGCCCGGAAACTACGACTCGCT
>JBAXES010000216.1:0-6809 GCA_037140315.1 Chloroflexales bacterium | reverse complement strand
GGCTGCTGCCGGTCGTCTGTGCCGCGCTGGCCTTCGAGCTGCTGCCCCGTCCGCTGCCCGTGCTGCAGGCGGCGGTTCACCCCTACTACCGCCAGCTGGCCGGTCGGCCCGGCGCCCTGCTGGAGATCCCGCCGGCGCGCTATAAGTACAGCCTGCCCCAGCTCGCCCAGACCATCCACGGCCGCCCGATCTTCGGCGGCTACCTGGCCCGCCCGCCGGTCTACGCGGTCGTCGATGAGGCCCCCGCCCTGCGCACCCTCTGGCAGATGCGCCTGCCCGATGGCCCGCCGCTGATCGACGGCATGACTGACCCGCTGGTGCCCCTGAGCTACTATGGCGTGGGCGATGTGCTGGTGCGCTGGGACAAGATCGACGCCGCGCGGCAGGCCGATGTCCGCGCCGCCCTCGCCCTCGCCCTGCCGGGGGTGGCCCCGGAGTACGCCGACGCGACGATCAGCGTGTACCACCTGCCCGCCGCCGCGCCGCGCCCCTTCGCGAGCCTGGTCGGGCCGGGCTGGTACTCCGCCGAGCGCTATCAGGAGCGGAGCTGGCGCTGGATGCGCGACGAGGGGAGCATCCTGCTGGTCAACCCCACCAGCCGCGCGCTGCCGGTCACGCTCAGCCTGCGCGCCCAGGGCTACGGCGGCCCGCGCCAGGCGCGCCTCGCGCTCGACGGATCTGACGCGGGGGGCTGGGATGTCGGCGCGGGCGAGACGACGGCGGCCCTGCGCCTCTGGCTGGTGCCTGGCGCGCACCACCTTGTGCTGCGCGCACAGGCCGTCCCCGAGGCGATGGCCGGCAGTCCGCGGTCGATCAGCATCGCCCTGCTGGAGGCCCATATTACGACGCCATAGCACGTGGCTGGGAGGGCTTCGGGGGGGGCTGCCCCGCCCCGGAGCGATCTTCATTCTCATCATATTTGTGGAGGTGCATAATGCCACAGCGAGCAGGCGCCCTGGCGGGGAAGGTGGCGGTGATCACGGGGAGCACGCAGGGGCTCGGCCTGGCGATCGCCAGGGCCTACGCGGACGCCGGGGCGGCGGTGGTGCTCTCGAACCACCTGCCGGAGGACGTCGACCGCGCGGTGGATCTGCTGCGCCGCCAGGGGGCGCGGGCGGCCGGCCACCCCTGCGATGTGCGCGAGCGGGCGCAGGTGTTCGCCCTGGCCGACGCCGCCCTGGCCGCCTTCGGCCGGCTGGACATCTGGGTGAATAACGCCGGGGTGACGGCCACGCAGGGGCCGACGGTGGCGGTGGCCCCCGAGTCATTCACCCGCGTGGTGGAGACGAACATCCTCGGCACCTACCACGGCTCGCTGGCGGCCCTGCGGCATATGTCGCCGCGCCGCGCGGGCAAGCTGATCAATATCGTCGGCCAGGGCGAGCAGAAGCCGAACCCCTTCGGCAACGCCTACGGGGCCAGCAAGGCCTGGATCCGCCACTTCACCCTGGCCCTGGCCCAGGAGGAGCGCGCCGCCGGCCTCGGCATCTTCACCCTGAACCCCGGCCTGCTCGACACCGAGCTGACCCGGCGCATGCAGGTGGTGGCCGGCTACGAGTCGCGGGCGCGGGCCTTCGACGTGGTGGCGCGGCTGGTCGCCGTGCCGCCCGAGGAGTCGGCGCGGCTGGCCCTGCGGCTGGCCGGCCCGGCCACCGATGGGCGCACGGGCATCCAGCTGCGCGCCCCGGTGCTCAGCCGCCTGCTGCGCGGCCTGACCCGCGAGCTGGCCCGTGCCGCGCTGCGCCGCCCCGCCGCGTATCGGGTGAGCTACGAGAGCCTGCCGCCGGATGATCGGGCGTGAGTTGCCCGCGATCTGTGCCCGGCCGGCATATGCCGCACTGGCGCCGCCGCGCCGCCGCAGAGCCAGTTTTTTGTGGGAGACAAGGTTCGCAGGTACATGACCGTTGCCGCCGGACAACCCTCACCCCCAACCCCTCTCCCGCACGCGGGAGAGGGGCGTATATCGCTTGCTGACGAGAAATGCCCCCCCTCGCCCGCCGCAGCGGGAGCGGGGGCTGGGGGGTGAGGGCCATTGCGAAACGGTAACGTAAAATGGTCGATCCTGAAACCATGTCGGAGAGCGAAAGCTCTCCCACACCCTCACACCCGCTCGGCCTCCTGGCGGGCCGTCGCGAACCTGGCGATGTCCTGGAGGATCTGGGCCTCCAGCGCCCTAGCGCGCAGGCTGGCGCTGATCGCCAGGGCGTGCCAGGCCCGCCGCTCGGCCTCGTCATAGTCATCGTGGGCCGCGCTGATCGCCGCGAGCTGTCTGAGCGCGAGGGCATGGCCGGTGCGGTCGCCCACCGCCTGGCTGGTGGAGAGGGCCCTGTTCGCCTCGACCAGGGCCGCATCGCTATCGTGACGGGCCAGGTGTGCGCTGCTGAGCCCCGCGCGCGCCCGTGTCTCGCTGCTCCAGCTGTTTGTGGCGCGGGCCATGTCGAGGGCCTGCCGGAAGTAGCGGATCGCACTGCTGAGCCGCCCCTGCTGGAGATCAACCTGCCCGAGGTAGTTCAGGCAGCGGCTCGCCATCGCCTGCTCATCGAGCCAGTGGTGCGCTGCGGCTGGCTCGGGCGTCTGCTCCTCGGGGCGCCTACGCCGACAGAGGGCGAGCGCCCGCCGGTGGAGCTGCCCGGCCTGCCGCAGATCGCCCGCCGCCGCGCATGCCATCCCGTGCGCGTTGAGGTAGCCTGCCCGCAGCAGCCGGGCCTGACGCCGGCCCTCGCCCTTGCTCTGCCGCGCCGCCCGCCGTATGCGCCAGTCAACCGCATCAGCCTGGTCGAACATCGTCTGGTGCTGGCCGATCGCCAGCAGGTAGCAGAGCTGGTAGTAGCTCGCGTAGGCCCGGCGCAGCGGGTCGTCGAGCTGCGCGGCCAGCTGTTCGATCAGCTTAATGTCCTCGTCCTGACTCACCTGGTTGCCCACCCGCTCGTTGATGATCACCCGCAGCAGCAGCATGTTGTAGCGCTCGGTCGGCTCACTCGTGGCCACCAGGGCCTGCTCGATGTAGCGCAGGGCGGCGGTGTTCGAGACGCGCTGCGCCGCCTGCTCGGCCGCCGCCTGGCAGTAGCGGGCCTGGCGCTGCCACTCCTCCGCCCGCCGCAGGTGCGAGATGAGCACATCGTACACCGCCATCGCCGCCCGGCCGGCCGCGATATCCGCCGCGTAGGCACACTCGTACCAGCCCGCCACCGCCGCGTGGAGCTGGCGGCGCTGCCCGAACAGCAGGCTCGTGTAGGCGACCTCGTGGGTGATCCCGTACTTAAAGCGGTAGACCGCCTCGGGGTCCTCTAGCTCGATGTCCACGATCTTCAGGCCGATCAGCGTGTTGAGCTCTTCGCGTAGCTCGTGGTCGCTCGGTCGCGCCGGGTGGATCATCGCCAGCAGCCGGAAGGGGAAGCTGCGCCCGATCACCGCCGCCGCCTTGAGGGTCAGCCGGGTCGGCTCATCGAGCCGGTCCACGCGGGCCTGGATCACGCCCTGGGCCGAGCTTGAGACCTGCACCGCCACTGCGCTGCTGGTGAGGGTCGCAACCCCGTCCTCGATCTGGGCGTGGTTGTGCTGGAGCAGCACCCGCAGGTACTCCTTGATGAAGAGCGGCTGGCCCTCGGTGTGCCGCTCGACGTACTGGCGCAGCTCGGGCTGCACGTCTGATACGCCCAGGAGCGCCCGGATCAGATCGAAGCTCTGCTCGCTGGTGAGCCGCCCCAGGGTGATGCGGGTCGCGCTCGGGTCGGCCCGCAGCTCGGTGAGCGGGTCGGGCACGACGCCGTCGAGCGGGCGGTGCGAGAGGGTCAGGCAGAGCGGGAAGGGCCGGCCCGGGGGTGCCGCGTGCAGCAGCTGGGCCGCCAGCTGTAGCGAGAACTCGTCGGCCCAGTGGATGTCCTCCAGGACGATCAGCAGCGGGCCGGCCGCCAGCTGCGCGCGGATCAGCTCCACCGCCATGCCGATCAGCCGCCCCTGCTCGCCCGGGTCGCCCAGGCCGCCCGCCCCCTCGCCGGTAAGGCCCTCGGCCAGGCCCAGGGCGCGGGCGAGGGCCTGTCGGGCGGGCTGGGCGGTGTGCGGCACCGCGCGCAGGGCCTGAGCCAGCTGGGCGCGTTGCATCTTCAGGCTCGCGCCCTCGTCGATCCCGCAGATGTCGGCCAGGATGGGCCGCCAGGCCAGCAGCGGCACCCCCTGGCCGCCGCTGCTGCACTCGCTGCTGTAGCCTCGGTAGCCCCACTCCATCCACGTCGCCGCCAGATCTTGCAGCACGTAGCTCTTGCCGATCCCCGACTCGCCCTCCAGCAGGATGAGGCTGACCTGCCCGCACGCCGCCCGCTCGACCGCCTCGGTCATCGCCTGGCGCTCATCAGCGCGCCCGATCAGCGCCACCGCGTCGGGCAGGTAGCGCTGCAGGGCCACACCGCGCCCCACCCGCGCCCCGCCTGAGATCACCCGCGCCACCGGCACGCCCTCGCGGTGGCCCTTCGTGCTCATCAGCATCGGCTCGGTGGTCTGGTAGCGCCCCAGGATGTCTGAGCGCACCCGCCCGGACACCAGCACCTCGCCCGGCGCGGCCTTGTGCATCAGGTGCGCCGCCAGGTTCATGTCGTCGCCCTGCGCGGTGTAGACCCGCCGCTGCTGGCTGCCTACGGCGCCCACAAAGAGGATTCCTACCGTCACCGCCGCGTGGTCGATCAGGCCACGCTCGTGCAACTCCAGGCAGCAGCCCACCGCCCGGCTCGGGTCGTCGCCACGGGCCACCGGTGCCCCGAAGAGCATCACAAAGATCGCGCCCTTGTTGCCGACCTCAACCTCGTTCAGCCAGCCGCCCCAGCGCAGCACCACCGCCTGGGCCTGGGTCACCAGCCGGTGCAGATCCTCGGGGTGGCCGGGCATCGCGAAGGCGGCAAACGCCGGCACGCAGCGCCGGTACTCGGGCACCAGATCGTGGTAGCGCAGCCGCTCGGCGAAGGTTGGCGGCAGAAAGTGCTCCCAGCTCAGCGTGCTGATCGGCTCAATGCTGGCGACGGCCTGTGCCATGGTGTGGTCGCTCAGGTGCGGGGCCTCATCCGCGTGGATGGTGCCCGGGGCGGCCATCTGCTCGGCGCCGGTCGCCGCATCTATTGCCGGCCCGCAGATCACCAGGTGCAGCCCGTGGCTCGGCAGCCCCGCCAGCACCACGTAGGTCAGCCCCACGCTCACCCCGATCCGCACGTCGAGCTGGAATGCCCCCTGCGGCGTGCTGATCGCCGGCAGCGTGGTCAGCGCCGCCACCATCGCCTCGCCACAGTGTCTCGCCACCTCAATGTCAGTGCGATCCGGCCACCACGCCGTCAGCGCGTCGCCGGCGATCGCCGCCACGTCGCCGCCGTGGGCGATGATTGTGTCGATCAGCACGTCGAAGAAGTGGGTCAGCGAGTCGTGCAGGCGCTCGGCCCCGTCCGGCAGGCCGGCAAAGGTCGCGGTCAGCTGGGTGAACCCGCTCAGGTCGGCGTAGAGGATCGTCGCATTGCAGCGGTGGACGAGGCCTGGCTGAAGCGCTGGCGTACCGATGCGCTCGATAAGCCAGTGAGGGAGGAATGGGCGCAGAAATGGGCTCGCCAGATCGTGTTTCATCGGGCCATCGGGTCGCTGTGTGGCCGGTTGGCACGCGCACGCCGGAACGGTATCGGCGGGCGCACTCGTATTCTACACTACGGGGTATACCTGTGTTGCGTGCCCCTGCGCGCCCCGCGCCCTCGCGCAGCTGTTCAGGGCCTCTCGCGATCCAAACGCCACTGTGGTATACTCTCATGTGCCCGCTCGTGCCGGCCCGCTGCCTTGAGTTGCCCTCAACCATGTCATCCGCACGAGATCTCCTATCTGCCTGACCGCTGCGCACTGGCGAGAGCCGGCGCGGTCGCACGTGGTCATGCCAATGTCCTGCCCAACTGTGGGCCAAGGAAGGTGTTGTTTTGACTGCTGAACGCTTACAGAAGGTGCTCGCCAGCGCGGGCATCGCGTCCCGTCGCGACTGTGAAGGCATGATTGCCGCCGGCCGCGTGACGGTGAATGGCCGTGTGATCCAAGAGCCCGGCACTCGGGTAGATCTCAGTGAGGATGTGGTTGAGGTTGACGGCCAGCCCGTCCGTAAGCCGACGACCCGCACCTATCTGGTGCTGAACAAGCCGGTCGGCGTTGTCTCGACGGTGGATGACCCCCAGGGCCGACCGACGGTGATCGATCTGGTCGATGTCCCCGCCCGCATCTACCCCGTGGGCCGGCTCGATGTCGATAGCGAGGGCCTGCTGCTGCTCACCGATGATGGCGAGCTGACCCACCAGCTCACCCACCCGCGCTATGAGGTGGAGAAGGAGTATCGTGCCCTCCTCGACCGCCCCCTCGACTCGGATGCCATGCGCCAGTGGCGCGAGGGCGTGCTCCTGAATGGTGAGCCGACCTCCCCGGCCTGGGTCGATCTGGTCGAGACGACTGACGAGGGGCCGTGGTTTCGCGTTGTGCTGCGCGAGGGCCGCAAGCGCCAGATCCGCGAGGTCGCCCGCCTCCTCGGCTATGAGGTGAGCCGGCTGATCCGTATCCGCGAGGGCGATCTGCACCTGGGCGATCTGCCCCTCCGCCAGTGGCGACCGCTCACTCCGGAGGAGATCTCCGCGCTCCACGCACATGTCGCGACTCGCCCCCGCGATGCTGCGCCGACCGCGCCTTCTTCGCAGGCGAGCCGCCCGGCTCGCCCCCCGCGCGCAGATGATCGGTCGGATCGCCCTCGTGGCGAGTACGGGCCACGGCGGGACGAGGGTTCGGCCCCGCGCAGCGGCGGGTACGGGCCA
>JBAXES010000215.1:0-6809 GCA_037140315.1 Chloroflexales bacterium | reverse complement strand
GGGGCGGGATCTGGCCCCAGGCTGAGCAGCCCCCCTCGGGCCGCATCGTTCTGCGGGTTCAGCATAAGCACCCGCTCAAGGCATGTCCGCCGCTGCGCGGGATCGGTCACGGCGCCGGCCAGATAGAGCCAGGCCTGCTCGCTCTGCGGGTCGCCGCGCACCGCGCGGGCGAGCAGGCTTACGGCAAGCGCGCGGTCGCCCATCTTTAGGGCGGCCACGCCCTGGTGCAGCAGGTCGTCGGGAGACTCAGGGATAGTGGTCATCGGATGCTCCAGTGGCGCAGGGCGCGTAACAATGGTGCCATAGCGATACAGATTGATGTGTCACCCTGAGTATCTGATGGTCGGCGGGCCAATAGTGCCGGGAGAAATCTCCCCACCCTGCCACCCCGAGCGCAGCGAGGGGTCTTCCCATTGTAGCGATTGGAAGATGCTTCGCTCCGCTCAGCATGGCCGGTGCGCGGGATGTTTCTGAGGAGCGTAGCGAAGTACCTGTCCCGACCACCTGACAGAGACCCTTCGCGGCGCCCAGGGCGACAAATATGAGCATATCCACACAATAATGAGTACCACAACGCTAGGATCATCCTAGTCCCGAGCCATGACCTAGACATTACCCACAACCTTGCGCATTGTGTTGCCGCATGTTATTATCCAAGCTGAGGGCGGTTTTTTCGCTTGCAGATGCCATACTTATAGTACACGGGGCAACATCAACCGTGGCAGAGACCACACCAATGGACATTGCGGGGGTACGGCTCGTGCTCGCCTCGGCGTCGCCCCGCCGCCGTGAGCTGCTCGGGCTGCTGGGCGCTCACTACGAGACGATCGCCAGCGACGCCGAGGATCGCGACGACCCAGTGCCGGAGGCGGTGCTGGCGGCGCTTCCGCCCCTTGATCTGCCTCGCGAGACCCACCCGTCCCTGCTGGCCTGGCGCAAAGCCAGCCACGCCGCCGCCCTCGCCCCCGGCGCAACCATCCTCGGCGCAGACACGATCGTCGTCCTGGGCACCGAGGTGCTGAATAAGCCCCGCGACCCGGCCCACGCCCGCCAGATGCTCGCCGGGCTCTCCGGGCGGACACACACAGTGTACACTGGGATGTGCGTGATCGCACCGGCAAACGGTGATCATCTGCCGTCAGTATCCCTCGACCTAGTGGCGAGCGAGGTCGAGGTGGCGCCGCTCAGCGACCAGACGATCGCGGACTACGTCGCCACCGGCGAGCCGCTAGACAAGGCCGGGGCCTACGGCATCCAGGGCCTTGGCGGGAGTCTGGTACGCAGCGTGCGCGGCAGCTACACCGCAGTTGTCGGGCTGCCACTGGTACAGGCCCACCGCATGCTCAGCGCGGCGGGGGTTGTCGGGCTAGACAACCCGGAGCACACCTACCGGCGCTGGCTAGAGCAACAGGGAAAGGAGCCGCTACCATGGCCCCAAACGCTACCATAAGGCTGCTGATCGTCGATGATCACCCGCTGTTCCGCCAGGGCGTGCGCTGGGCGCTCTCGTCCGAGGATGACATCAACATTGTGGGCGAGGCGGCCAGCGGCGAGGCGGCCATCGATTGGCTGGATGCGGCCGGCCCGAGCCAGGAGCCGAACGCGATGCTGGTAGATCTAAACCTGCCCGGCATCAGCGGCCTAGACCTGACCCGCCAGGTGCGCCGCCAGTACCCTGGCATCGGCGTGGTGATGCTGAGCATGCACGAGAGCGACGAGCAGGCGTTCAACGCCCTGCGCGCCGGGGCCGCCGCCTACCGCTCCAAAGACGTGAAGCCCCAGTCGCTGGTGGAGATCCTGCGCCGGGTCGCCCGCGGCGAATATGTGATCAACGACGTGGTGCTGGAGGAGCCCAGGGTCGCCAGCCGCGTGCTGACCCAGTTCCGCAACCTGCCCCAGACCACCAGCACCGCGCCCGAGGCCGAGTTCCCGATCTTCACCCCCCTGAGCGACCGCGAGATCGAGGTGCTTGAGCGGATCGCCTCCGGCGGCAGCAACAAGGAGATCGCCGACTCGCTCGGCATCAGCACCCAGACGGTGAAGAACCACATCTCCTCGATCCTGCGCAAGCTCTCGCTCAACGACCGCACGCAGGCGGTGCTCTTCGCCCTGCGCCGGGGCTGGATCGAGACGCCCACCGAGATCCGCCAGGGCGAGAACCGGCTGCTCGACCCGAACGCCAACGACTGATCGCCGTACGGGCGCAGCAGCGCGGCGCTGCTGCGCCCCTAGCTACCACATCAGCCTGATAAAGCGCGCCCCGTACTGCACGAACGAGAGCCCGAAGGGGATCATGGCCAGCCAGAGGGCCGGCCTGCCGCTGCGCGGCCCGTCGGCGATGTAGCAGAGCGTCGCCGCCGTGAGCGCCACGGTGGTGAGCTTGCCGCTCGCCTGCGCGCTGGTGATCGTGGCCCGCCGGCTGAACACCACAAACGCCGCCAGCAGGATGCCCAGGTCGCGGAAGATCAGCATCCCGGTGACGGCCCACGGGAAGCCGCGCGTCCGCGAGAGCACCAGGGCCGTCGAGTCGAGCACCAGCTTGTCGGCGATCGGGTCGAGCAGCTCGCCGAGCTGCGAGACCTCGCCGCGCGAGCGGGCGATCGGCCCGTCCACCGCGTCGGTCAGCATCGTCAGGGCCAGGCATGCCAGGGCCGCCCGCCGCCGCTCCGGCCTGCTCAGGTAGGCCAGGGTCAGCGGCAGCAGCAGCAGCCGGCTGATAGTCAGGAGGTTCGAGGGGTAGAACAGCTCCCGCGGGTGGATCGCCGCATGTTCGGTTGCCATGCACCCTCCCTCTTACACATCGCGCGGCGTGGCGCGGGCCAGCATCTGCCCGAGCATGTGGCCGAACACCGCCGTGGCATAGGCGCTGGTGAAGACCGCGCCAATGGCGAAGAAGACGCCGCCCACGCCGCCCACCACCCCGCAGAGGATCTGGAGCAGCCAGAGCAGCAGCCAGCCGCCCAGGTCGCTGCGCAGCAGGCCCACCGCCGCGCCCACGCGCAGCGCGCCGCCCAGGCTGCCGGTCTGGAGGTAGCGCACCATCGCCGCCAGGGTCAGGGGCTGGACGACCAGGCTGATCAGGGCGAGCAGCGGCAGAAGGCAGAGGAAGGTGAGCATGAGCACGCCGCCGACGGCGCTCTCCTGGCGGCTCAGCGACATCGTCCCAAACACAAACATGCAGCTGAAGGCGCAGGTGAGCAAGAGCATCGGCAGTGCGTAGACGAGCTGGATCAGAAGGCCGGGCAGGCCGAGGCTAAACGTGTCGCCCAGGTGGTTCCACTTGGGCAGCGGCCGGCTGTCCCCCGCCGCCACGTTGCGGGCCGTCTCGAAGAGGAAGCCGATCAGCGCGATCTGGCCGAAGATCGGCACGATCAGGATCAGCCCGCCGATCAGGATCACCGTGAGCCACTCGTCGTCGTCAAACACATAGCTGAAGGCGCGTCCAATGTCCATCTGCGGGGCCTCCGGGTATAGTCGCGTGTCGCCACCTATTGTACGCGGGATGGGCGCGGCTGGATGCAGGCTCAGGCCCGCCGCATCAGATCGCGCTCGGCGGCCACGTAGAGCTGCCCGACGACGAGGTGGGCCAGGATAAGGGCGCTGCACATGAGCCAGGCGGCGCACAGGAGGGCGATGGCCTGGCCGGGGAAGCTCACGCGGGAGGTGGCGTAGACGCAGGCGGCGATCAGGGCGGCGGGCAGATAGGCGGGCAGGGAGAGCAGGCGGGCGCGCAGGAAGATCGGCCCGGACCCGCGCGAGGTGGCCAGGCGCAGGGGGCGCATGCTCAGGGCGTCCTCGATCCGCCCGTCCTCGGCGAAGAGCAGCCGGCCCAGCGGCGCCGCGCCACAGAGGAACACCCCCAGCAGCACGGCCGCGCAGAGGGTGGCCAGCAGGGCGAGGGCCTGGCTGGTGGCCGCAGGGCCGCCGGCGCCCGCCACCAGCATGCCCACGCTGGTGCAGATCATCAGCATGCCGCCGGCGATGATGGGGAGCACAAAGAAGATAAAATCGATCAGCATGGCCAGGATGCCGGACAGCCCGCGGATAGTCCAGTCCGTCCAGGGCGGCAGGGGGTACGCGTAGCCCTTGCGGCTGTTGTCGATGCTGTCGAGGACAAAGCCGACGGCCAGGGGCAGGCCGATCAGGCTGAGGGCGAGGGCTCCGTAGAGCAGGGCCTTGAGGGGCCAGCTGCGGTCGCGGGCGATGGCGCTGAGGGCGGCGCGCAGCGAGAGGGGCGGCGCGCCGCCTGATGGCATCACTCAGCCTCTCCGAGCAGGTGTCGGCGCAGCAGGTCGAGGGCCAGGGTGCCCACAAAGTCCCAGCCCTCGGGCTGGCGCAGGTCGTAGTGACGGGTGGCCTGGCGGGCGCCGCCGGGGAAGCAGAGGGCCACCGACACGGCGGTGAACCCGCGCTCGTCGGGCGTGTTGGCCGCCTGGACGGCCAGCCCGATATCGCTGCGCCAGCGGTCGGCGGCGCTGATCGCGCCGGCGTGGGCAAGCGCGGCGGCGGCGTGCTCATCGGTGGGCCGGTCGAGCGGGTGGATGATCGCGCCGCGCATGTGGTCGAGGCCGGCGGGGGTCTCGGCGAGGGCGCGGTAGATCGGGGCCAGGCTGGTGCCCTCGTAGAGCGAGAGCGTCTGCTGGCGCTCGGCGAGCAGGCGTGCGACGGACTGAGCCAGGGTCTCGTCGCCGGTGAGGTGGTCGCCGAGGCGCTCGCGGATGGTGGCCTCGGCGGCGGCCACCAGGGCGGCGGCGGCGGCCGGATCGCTGGCCTTCGCGCCGATGCGCAGCTCGTAGCGGGCCTGCTTGGCCGAGATACCGACGGTGGGGTTGTCGGCCTGCATCAGGTCGGCGATCAGCTCGCCGATCACGCTCTCGCCGAGGCCGACGGCGTGGAGCGTCTTCACCAGGATCACATCGGTGACGCCGCGCTCGTCGCGGAGGTAGGGCAGCACGGCGCGCTCGAAGAGGTAGCGCATCTCGTAGGGCACGCCGGGCAGGACGATCACGGTGCCGCGCTCGTCCTCGGCGATGAACGCGGGCGCGGTGCCGCGCGGGTTCTCGATGGCGCGGGCCCCGGCGGGCACGTAGGCCTGGCGGCGGTTGCTCACGCTCATCGGGCGGCCCATGGCCGCGAAGCGGGCCAATACCTGGTCCAGCAGCTCCTGGCGGAACTCCAGCTCGCGCCCGAAGGCGATAGCGACCGCCTCGCGGGTCACGTCGTCGAGGGTCGGCCCGAGGCCGCCGGTGCAGATCACCAGGTCGGCCCGGCCCAGGGCCTCGCTGATGGTCGCGGCGATGCGCTCGGCGTTATCGCCGACCACCGACTTGCGGAAGAGGTTGACGCCTGCGGCGGCCAGGTGCCGGGCGAGGTAGGCGCTGTTGGTGTCGATCGTGGCCCCGAGCAGCAGCTCGGAGCCGATCGCGATGATCTCTGCGTCCATAGGTGATCCCGTCGGGGCGCAGCAGGCGCGGCGGGTGGCGCGCTGAGCGCGCCACCCGCCGCGCCTGCTACGCCCTTACTTGCCGCCGGAGGCGGCGATGCGCTTGCGGTACTGCGACCAGAGGTCCTGCTCGGCGGCGGCGGTGGCGCGCTTGCCGGCGTCCACGGCCTTGTGCCAGCGCTCGGTAAGGCTGGCGCGGGCGCCGCCGATGTTCAGGGCCAGGTTAGGCCGGCTCTCCTCGTCCAGCTTCGGCATCAGCACGTTCACGGCGGCGACGCCGATGGCCGCGCCGATCAAGAAGCCCAGCACAAACTTGCCGCCGGAGGCGCGCGAGCGCCGGTCGTTCTCCTTGCGCAGGGCCGCAATGATCTTGATCGCCGCCGCGCGCTCGGCCTCCAGCGCCGCGAGCGTAGACGTGCGCTCGGCCTGGATCACCTCGCCGAAGCGCCGGGCGGCCTCTACCAGTGTCTCGGTCTCGACGGTCATGGGGGCTCCTTACGACGCGCGCGACTTCACTTCCTGGAGGGCGCGCTCGATAAAGCTATCGACGGGGATAGCGCCGAGATCCTCGCCGGAGCGCAGGCGGACAGCGACGGCATTAGCTTCCTGCTCTTTGTTGCCGATTATAAGCATGTAGGGGGTCTTCTGCAACTGGGCGCGGCGGATCTTGCCCTGCATGCGGTCGCGGCTGTCGTCGATCTCAACCCGCAGGCCCGCCGCCATCAGGCGGCGGCGCACATCATGGGCGGCCCCCATCTGCTTGTCGGTGATCGGGATGATCGTGGCCTGGACGGGGGCCAGCCAGAGCGGGAAGGCCCCGGCGTAGTGCTCGATCAGCACGCCCATGAAGCGCTCCGTCGTGCCGGTGACGGCGCGGTGCAGCACCACCGGCGTGTGGTTCTGGTTGTCCTCGCCCACATACTCGCAGGCCAGCCGCGCGGGCTGGATGAAGTCGACCTGGATGGTGCTCAGCTGCCACTCGCGGCCGAGCACGTCGCGGGCGATGAAGTCGGCCTTAGGGCCGTAGAAGGCCGCCTCGCCCGCCTCCTCGAAGTACTCGACGCCGTTCGCGTCGAGGGCGGCGCGCAGGGCGCTGGTGGCCTGATCCCACTTCTCATCGTCGGCCACAAACTTGCCCGCGTCGCCGCGCAGCGACAGGCGCACCTTGTAGTCGCTAAACTTATAGGTGCCCAGCACCTCGCGGATCAGGTTCAGGGCCAGGCTAAACTCCTCCCCGATCTGGTCGGGCCGACAGAAGATGTGGCAGTCGTCCTGGGTCAGGGCGCGCACGCGCGTGAGCCCGTTCAGCGAGCCGCTGTCCTCGTAGCGGTAGAGCGTGGCGAACTCGGCGAAGCGCATGGGCAGG
>JBAXES010000214.1:0-6827 GCA_037140315.1 Chloroflexales bacterium | reverse complement strand
GATCAGATCGACCAGGACTGGATCGCCCGGCTGGGCCAGGACTCGCGCGTCGGCTGGATAGAGCGCGTGGCCATCCTCGCGACCGGGCTTGAGATGGTGCAGCAGAGCCGCCCCGATGTGGTGATCGTAGACCGCCCGCCGGTAGAGGCCGAGGAGTTCATCCGCCAGGTCTTCACCACGCTGCCGACGACGACCTGTATCGCCCTGACCTCGCTGACCGATATCAATGTGGTGCGCCGGCTGATGATGGCCGGCGCGCGCGATGTGCTGGTGCGCCCGGTGCGCCACACCGATGTCCTCCAGAGCCTGGGCTCGGTGATGAAGATCGAGCACGACCGACGCAACCGCCAGATAGGGACGATCAACCACCACGGCTACGGGCGCGGCAAGTTTGTGGTGGTGATCTCGCCCAAGGGCGGCGCCGGCACGACGGTCGTCTCCACCAATATGGCCGTGGCGCTCCGCCAGATCAGCTCGGGGCGGGTGGCCCTGGCCGACTTCGGGCTGCAGTTTGGCCACGTGGGCACGCACATGAACCTCTTCTCGCGCCACACCCTGCAGAACCTGCTGGTCAAGAGCGACGAGATCGACGACACCATCCTGGCCGGCGTGATGCAGCAGCACGGCTCGGGCGTGCATGTGCTGCTGGCCCCTAGCTCGCCCGAGGTGGCCGGCGAGATCACCCGCGAGCAGATCAGTACCGTGATCGACAGCCTGCTGCTGCGCTACAGCTATGTGATCGCCGACACCTGGTGTGTGCTCGATGAGGTGACCATGACCCTGCTGGGACAGGCCGACGAGGTGTTGGTCGTAACCACCCCCGAGATCCCGGCCCTCAAGAACGTCAAGTTCTTCCTGGAGTATCTGGCCCAGCACCAGCTCACCCGCGGCCGGGTCAGCATTGTGATGAACCGCTTCCCGAGCGTGGAGGGCGTCTCGCTAGAGGATGTGCAGCAGCACCTGCGCCACCCGATCAGCGCGAACATCCCGAGCGCCGGGCAGCTGGTGACCTACAGCATTAACCGCGGCGTGCCGGTGGTGCTCTCGCACCCGCAGAGCTGGGTCGGCCAGAGCCTGCGCAGGCTGGCGGCCTATGTGGCCGGCGAGCAAGTGACCACGATCAGCCTGGAGCCGGAGAAGATCAAGGGCAAGGGTGGTGTCAACGGTGAGCCGCGCCGGGGCCTATTCGGGGGTGTGCGCCGCCAGGCGTAATCTGTCGCGGCGTACGCCAGCCCTTGGGCTGCGCCCCAGACCTAATTCTTGTTGAGGTTGGGCGGCTCCGTCGCCCGACCTCAATAAAAAAACAGCTAGGTGGTGGCAGGGCCGCCCCCGCCATCAGACACCGAAAGAGTAAGGTTATGCCACGACTCCGATTCTCCCGCCCCGAGGGCGGCACGACCGGCGACCGCGATCACCTGGCCGCCGAGAATGCCGCGAGCGCTCTGACCACGCGCCCGATCAGCGCCAGCGACTATACCAGTAGCTCGAGCGAGGACCGTGATCTGATCGCGAAGGTGCAGGCTCGCCTGGTGTCTGAGCCTGAGACGGCTACCACTCGCCGCGAGGCCGACTACTGGCCGCGCCGTATCGCCGCCCTCGTCTCTGAGCAGATCGAGATCTCGGGCCGCGCCATCACTGAGCGTGATCGCTCTCGGCTCACCCGCTACGCCCAGGCTGAGCTGCTAGGCCTCGGGCCACTCGAGCTGCTCCTGGCCGACGAAAGCATCAGCGAGATCATGGTCAACGGGCCGAACCAGATCTGGGTGGAGCGTAGCGGCAAGATCGAGCTGACCGGGTCAACCTTTATTAACGATGACCACATTCGGCGGATCATCGACCGGATCATCTCGCCCCTCGGCCGTCGTTGCGATGAGACCACCCCGATGGTCGACGCGCGCCTGGCCGACGGCTCGCGCCTGAATGCGATCATTCCCCCCCTCTGCCTGAATGGCCCGACCCTGACCATCCGCAAGTTCTTTAAGAAGCCCATGGGCCCATCCGACATCGTGGCTCGCGGGGCGGCCACCACCGAGCTGATCGAGCTGCTGCGGGCCTGTGTGCTCGGCCACCTGAATATCGTGGTCTCCGGCGGCACTGGCACCGGCAAGACGACAATCCTGAACATGCTCTCCTCGTTCATCCCCGACGGCGAGCGGATCATCACCATCGAGAACGCCGCCGAGCTCCAGCTCCAGCAGCGCCACGTGATCACGCTAGAGACCCGCCCGGCCAATATTGAGGGTCGCGGCGAGGTGGCCATCCGCGATCTGGTGGTGAACGCCCTGCGCATGCGCCCCGACCGGATCGTGGTCGGCGAGTGTCGCGCCGGCGAGGCCCTCGACATGCTCCAGGCAATGAATACCGGCCACGACGGCTCGATGACCACCCTGCACGCCAACACCCCGCGCGACGCGATCAGTCGCCTTGAGACAATGGTGCTGATGGCCGGGCTCGACCTGCCACAGCGGGCCATCCGCGAGCAGATCGCGGCCGCCGTGCATGTGATCGTCCAGCTTGAGCGGCTTCAGGACGGCTCGCGCAAGATTGTTAAGGTGAATGAGATCACCGGCATGGAGGGCGATGTGATCACCATGTCTGAGATCTTCACTTTTCAGCAGCAGGGCGTGCGCGAGGGCAAGGTCGTGGGCAAGATTATACCCACGGGTATCCGCCCGCGCTTCTTAGAGAAGCTCCAGCAGAACGGGATCAATCTGCCGCCAAGCGTCTTTGGCTTTAGTGGACGGCAGCCGGGGGCTTAGCGACAGCGGACTCTTAGGGCGACAGCCCATGAGGTTTGAGATGGACAACACAACGATCATCATCATCGCTGCGGCCGTGCTCGCCGCGTTCGCCATCATCGTGATGGTACTCGGGCTGCGCTCGCTGACAGGCAAGAGCAACCCTCTGGCCTCGCGGCTCCAGACGTACCTAAGCGACGATGTCTATGGGCTGGACGAGGCCGAGCGGGTTGCGGATCTGCCCAGCGCACGCATTGCCGAGCAGATCAACGCGAGCATCGGGCGACGCAGCTTCGCCCAGGAGATCACACGCCAGCTCGAGCAGGCCAACCTGCCGCTGAAGGTGCCCGAGTGGGTGCTGCTGCGCATCGCCATCCCGCTGGTGCTGTCGCTGGGCGCCCTGGTCTACTGGCGCAGCCTGCTGGTGCTGCCGATCACCCTGATCATCGGATTTATCGCGCCGATGATCTGGCTGCGCTCGCTGCGCAACCGGCGCAGCACCCTCTTTAGCGAGCAGCTCGCCGAGACGCTGACGATGGTCAGCGGCGCCCTGCGCGGCGGCTTTAGCCTAGCCCAGGCCCTGATGATGGTCGCCAAGGAGGCCCGCGAGCCCACCCGTAGCGAGCTTAATCGGGTGTCGCAGGAGGTCCACCTTGGACTAAGCCTCAATGACGCCCTCGACAATCTCGTTGTCCGCCTGAAGAGCACCGATCTGGAGCTCGTGGTTACGGCGATCAAGATCAATGGTCGCGTGGGCGGCAACCTGACCGAGATCCTCGAGACCATCAGCGTGACGATCCGCGAGCGCGATAAACTGCGCCGCGAGGTGCGGGTGATCACATCGATGCAGCGCATGTCGTCGTACGTGATCGGGGCTATGCCGCCCGCCCTGGCCCTGATGCTTTTCATGATTAATCCGAGCTATATCAAGAAGCTGTTCCAGCCCGGAATTACGCTGTGTATCCCGATCATCGCGGCTGTCTTCTCGTTGGTTGGCTTCCTGGTGATCCAGAAGATCTCCGACATTAAGGTGTAACCCTATGACCACGCTACCGATGACGATCATGATCAGCGTGCTGGCGGGCAGTAGCGTGCTGCTCCTGATATTTGGCGTGCTGCAGATGCGCCGCCGACCTGCTCTGGCCGACCGGCTCACCCGCTACCTGGGTGATGAGCAGCCGATCAGCGATATCTTCCAGGAGACCGAGCTGTCGCGGCCCTTCTCTGATCGGGTGATCTTTCCGCTGCTGCGTCGGCTAGCCCGGCTCTTCAGCTGGATGTGGCCAGAGACGCGCCTGCGGACCTCTCAGCAACTCCTGCTGATGGCTGGCATGCGCCGGCTCGGTACAGTCGAGTTTCTCGGGCTGCGGCTGCTCTGTGCCGTGGGCCTATTTGGGATCAGCGTGTTCTACAGCATCCTGGCCGGATTCACATTCAACTTCTCGACCGTGACGATCCAGATGGTGGTTGCTGTCTGCGGCTTCTCGCTGCCGAAGTTCTGGATCACACGGCGGATCGCCCAGCGCCAGTTGCAGATCACCAACTCGCTGCCCGACGCACTCGATATGCTAACGATTACCATCGAGGCCGGGCTGAGCTTCGAGAGCAGCCTGCAGGAGGTCATGGCCCGCTGGGACAACGACCTCTCGCGCGAGTTTGCCCGCGTGCTGCGCGATATCGGCATGGGCCAGAGCCGCCGCGCCGCGCTGAGCGGCCTTGGTGAGCGCACCGGCGTGCCCGACATCCTTAGCTTTGTCACCGCACTCAATCAGGCCGACGAGATGGGCGTGAGCATCGGGCGCGTGCTGAGGAGCCAGTCTGAGGACATGCGCGTGCGACGGCGCCAGCGCGCCCACGAGAGGGCCAACCAGGCCCCGGTCAAGATTATGTTCCCGCTGGTGTTCCTGATCTTCCCGGCGATCTTCGCCGTGATCCTGGGGCCGGCGGTGCCCCAGCTCCTGGCCTTTGGAAAGTAAGGTGTAGTTCGTTCACAGGTGCGATGCAGCTAAGGCCGAGGTAAGGCTCTCTGATACGCTGCGCCTGAAATTTGAGACCTTGTCTTTATTCCTTATGGAGTAGCATAGCTATGGACGTTCATCCTGAGCAACTCACACCCGAACAACTCTACGACCAGGCCCTGACCTTCTTTCGCGCCACCCGCTGGGATGAGGCGATCAGCGCCCTGCGGCAGCTCCAGACGCAGAGCGACGCCTACCCGGAGGCCGAGACACTGCTCGCTGATATCCAGCTGAAGCAGTATATGGATCGTGTGCAAGCACCTCTGGCGCTCGCCCCGCCGCGCGAGCAGCCCAAGCGAGGCCCCAGGATCTTTGTGGCTGTCGCCGCGCTGCTGTCCGTAGGCTTGATCAGCGGGGTGTGGTTTGTGTCATCGAGGATGCCCACGCTGCCATCCGACCTGCCAGCGGCCAGCCGACAGTCCGTGATCGGGGCCCTGCCCACCGCAGCGCCAGGTGCGCCGACGTCTAGCGTTGCGGTGGCACCCACCGGTAACGGCACGTTGAAGGTGACGCAGGTGCAGGCCACCGCAATGATCGATAATATCTACTTCATTCTCGATGCTTCGGGCAGCATGAACGCCGCTATTAACGGCCAGACCAAGATCAACAGCGCCCACGAGGCGCTAGGCGCTCTGGTCAAGGATCTCGACAGCCAGGTGAATGTGGCCCTGCGCACCTATGGGCGTAACCGCACCCAAGACTGCACCGATATTCAGCTAGTCAGCCCGCTTGGGCCGCTGCACCGCGATGCGCTGCTCGCCCAGATCAACGCGATCCGACCGGTAAGCCGTAGCCTCACGCCGATCGCCAGATCCCTGGCCGCTATCTCCGCAGACCTAAAAGATGCCAAGGGTTCGACGCTGGTGGTGCTGCTGAGCGACGGTGAGGAGAGCTGCGACGGCGATCCGGTCGCCGAGGCGACCCGTCTGCGCATCGAGAACCCTAAGGTGCGGGTGAGCGTGGTGGGCTTCGATATCGCCGCCGAGTCTCAGGCGCGCCTGGCGGCGATCGCCGCCGCCGGCGGCGGCAGCTACTTCGGCGCCGCCGATGTGAAGCAGCTCAGCACCGCGCTGAAGCAGACCCTCGGCCTGACCTACCACGTCTTCGATATCGATGGGCACGAGGTGGGCCACGCCAATGTGAGCGAGTCGATCACGCTCCCGGCGGGCAGCTACCGCGTGACGATCGGCGATAATCCGGCGCTCCTTGAGGAGAAAGCGCTGGATATCCGCAAGGACATGGTGACCCTGATGTCGCTCAGCAATGACCAGGGTCGGCTAACTAGCAAAATAAGCCACAACTGGGTGAAGTGACAATATGAGCCGATACATGCCATATCATCCACGACGCGTGGCGCAGAGTATGGTTGAGTTCGCGCTGATACTTCCGCTGCTGCTGCTGCTGCTGCTCGGGATCATCAACCTTGGCTACATGCTCTATATGTATGCCCAGATCGACAACGCGGCCCGCGAGGGTGCCCGCGCCGCTGCCGTGCGGCCCTGCCCGCTCCCCTCTGAGCTTATAGCGGTTCGCGCCGCGACAATCGCGCGTGTGCCGGCTTTTGCGGATACTGAACTGATCTCGAACACCATGCAGATAGACTACGCCGGCCCTCAGCATCGAAGCTATGGCGACCCAGTGACGGTGACGGTTCACTATAGGATCGCGCCGCTCGATCCGCTCAGCGCGGGGGTTATTCACGGGTTTGACCTCAATGCCGTATCAATGCGCACTATTACCACTGGATGCGATGCCCTGCACGCTGCGCAGCCCCCCCCGCTTCCAACGGTGACGAGTACACCCACCTCTACGCCCACTGATACACCCACCTCTACGCCCACTGATACGGCTACGCCCACTGATACGGCTACGCCCACTGATACGGCTACGCCCACGGGCACAGTGACTCCTGTAAATACGCGAACCCCCACTAATACGCCGACGCGTACCACTACAAGAACTCCCACTAATACGCCGACGGTGACGCGTACGCCGACTAATACGCCGACGGCAAGTAATACGCCGACGGCAAGTAATACGCCGACGGTGACGCGCACGCCGACGGTGACGC
>JBAXES010000213.1:0-6830 GCA_037140315.1 Chloroflexales bacterium | reverse complement strand
AGCGAGTGGAAGTTCTCGCGGGCGGCCACCTGGGCCAGGTCAGGGAAGCGCGCGTCCTGGTAGGCGTTCATCACCGCGAGGGGCCGGCTGTCGCGCACGGTCTGAATAATAAAGTTGCGCACGCCATCGCCCTCGCCGCCGTGGCTGGCCACCAGCTGGAGGGCGCCGTCCTCGCCCATCTGAAAGATCGAGGCCCGGTCGGCCTGGGCCAGCTCGACGGCCTTCTCGGTGATCAGGTTGAGCACATCGCGCAGGCCGATCTGCTCGGCGATGCTCTTGCTCACCTGCTGGAGCGTGGTCAGCTCGCGCAGCTTCTGGTGCAGGCGCTCGTCCGTCTGCTGGTAGAGCTGGGCGTTGGCGATGAAGAAGGCCAGCTCGCCGGCCGCCACCTCGACGAAGCTGATCTCCTCCTGGGAGAAGTCGCGCGGGCCGATCGTCTGCACGCTGATCACGCCCTGGAGCTTGTCGGCGCTGAACTGAAAGCGCTCGGCGCTGAAGAGCACGATCGGGACGGCCAGGATGGAGCGGAAGGGCTCCTCGCCGAGCTGCGGCTCTAGGTTAAAGCGCGTCTCCTGCCAGACGTCGCGCACCGAGACGGGGTGGCCGAGCTGGGCGGCCCAGCCCGTCACCCCGGTGCCGAGCTTCGTCACCACCTGGCCGACGGCGGCGTGGTTGAGCCCGCGCACCGCGCGCAGCACCAGCTCGTCGCGGTGCTTGTCGTAGAGGTAGACCGAGCAGGCCTGCACACCAACCACCTGGGCGACCGTCTCGACCACTGTCTGGAGCGAGGTGTCGAGGTCGAGGGTGGAGTTTGCGGCGGAGATAATACGGTGGAGGCCGTCGAGCTCAGAGGCGCGGGCGAGCAGGCGGGCCTCCCACTCGCGGGTGCGCTGCTCCTCCTGGGCGGCGCCGAAGGAGAGCATCAGCTCACTGACGACGAGGCCCTGAGACATCTTCAGCCGTGAGGAGATGGTAATGCCGACCTCGGCGAGCACCTCTGCGGCGCCGCCCTGCTCGTACCAGAGCGACGCGATATGGCGCAGCTGGACGATGCGCACATCGGGGGTCGCCTCGACCTCGAGTTCGGCGAGCACCTCCGACATGCCGGGCCATGTCTCGCGCAGCGCCGCGATCAGATCGGGCGGCTGCGATGTCAGCACTTGATACATTGCCATAATGCCCACCGCCTTAGTTACGCTTTAACACCATTATAAGGACGATGGGGGGGCAGCGCAACCGGGTGGGGAAGAGGCGGTATAATAGGCCCCACGAGATCGCGTGACAGCCTCGGAGGTCTTATGTCGAGTATTGAGCTTGCCGATCTAGTTCGCAACGTCCCTGATTTTCCACTCCCCGGAATCGACTTTAAGGATATCACCACGCTGATCGGCAACGGGCCAGCCTTCAGCCAGGTGATCAGCGCGCTGTCTGACCGCTACAGGGGCCGCGGGATCACCTCCGTGGCCGGCGTGGAGTCGCGCGGGTTCATCTTCAGCGCGCCGATCGCCCTGGCCCTCGGCGTGGGCCTGGTGCCGATCCGCAAGCCGGGCAAGCTGCCGGCGGACACCTACCAGATCGAGTACTCGCTGGAGTACGGCACGAACAAGCTGGAGATCCACCGCGACGCCTTTGAGCCAGGGGCGCAGGTGCTGGTGGTGGACGACCTGCTGGCCACGGGCGGCACGATCGCAGCGGCCAAGGAGCTGATCGAGCAGGCCGGCGGCACCGTGGTGGAGATGGCCTTCGTGATCGAGCTGGGCTTCCTCAATGGCCGTGAGAAGCTCGCCCCCTGCCCGGTCTTCTCGCTGATCCAGTACTGACCAGCCGACAGCCGGCTGGGCTTGGGGGTGGCCGTGCCACCCCCAAGGATTTTTTACTGCTGGTTGGCGGCTGCGCCGCCAACCAGCAGTAAAAGCCGGGTCTGGGGCGGAGCCCCAGGGACGAGGAGCGCCCTAGTGCTGCAGAAGACGATCCTAGTTGCGCCAGAGATGGTGGATCTCGCCGAGAGCCACCGGATGGCGAGCTTTGCACGCGCCTTCCACGAGCTGGGGCACCGGGTGGTGGTGCTTGGCGACGGGCGCTACGACTACCTCTTCGCGGATATCCCCTGCCAGCGCGTCTTCATCGAGTACGACTCGCTGTGGATGAACGACGCGAACTTCCGCCAGCTGCACAACATCGACGAGTACGGCATGAACTGGATCGCGCCGGCGGAGCTGTCGACGTTTATCGCGGCCGAGGTCGAGCTGCTCAAAGAGATCCGCCCCGATGTAGCGATCACCGGCTTCCGCCCGAGCATCCGCATCTCGACGCGGGTGATGGGGGTGCCGCTGGTCTCGGTGCTCTCGGCGGCGGTCTCCGAGATCTACTTTCGGAATGGCCTGGGCACGGCGCCCCACGGGCTGTTCGCCAAACACCCGCTGATGCGGATGATGCCGCCGCCGCTGCGCAACTGGGTGGCCAACATGGCCCCGCTCCACCTCCCCCTGAAGATCGGCCCGTGGAACAAGGTCGCCCTCAAGTGGGGCATCGGGCGCTTCGAGAGCACCCTGAGCATCTTCCGGGGCGACTTTAACCTGCTGTCGGACGCGCCCGAGCTGTTCCCCGAGTTTGACGATCTGCCGGTTAACTACGAGTTCTGCGGCCCGCTGCTGATGGAGCACCCCATCCCGATGCCCGAGTCGCTGCGGGCCTACCAGAGGCGGCCCGGGCGACCGGTGATCTTCTTCTCGATGGGCTCGTCGGGCAGCCCAGCGCTGTTCAAGTCGATCGTCGCGACCTTCGCCGATCAGCCCTACGATGTCTTTGTTGCGACCACGACGATCATCGACAAGGCCGAGTTCAGTCACATCCCCGACAATGTGATGATGGAGAGGTTCTTCCCCCCCATCGACATGGCCGCCCTCGCCGACGTGGCGGTCATCCACGGCGGGCAGGGCACGATCTACAGCACCCTGTTCGCGGGCACGCCGTTCGTCGGGGTGCCGATGTTCAGTGAGCAGCAGTACAACCTCGAGGCGATGGCGCGCCGGGGCTGCGGGCTGGTGCTGGCGCGCGATCAGTGCACGCCCCAGACGCTGCTGGGCGCGGTGCGGCAGGTTTTGGCGAACAGCGACTTCGCGCAGAGCGCGGGCTACATCCAGGAGCTGCTGCTCAAGTACCGCTCCGACCCCGAGCTCTACCCGCCGCGCGTCGGGGCCAAGCATGTGATCGATTTCCTGACGAACATGTAGCGATGCTCACCATCGACGCGATCCACAAGTCGTACGCCGGCACCGAGGTGCTGCGCGGGGTGAGCCTGGAGCTGGCGGCGGGGACGATCACGGCCCTCCTCGGCCCCTCGGGCTGCGGCAAGACCACGCTGCTGCGGGTAGTGGCCGGGCTGGAGCGGGCCGACGGCGGGGCGATCCGGCTGGGCGGCGAGCGCATCGACGGCGTGCCGGCGCACCTGCGCGGCTTCGGGATGATGTTCCAGGACTACGCGCTCTTCCCGCACCTGGATGTGGCGGCGAACGTGGCCTTCGGTCTGCGCATGCGCCGGCTGGGGCGCGCGCAGATCGCGGTGCGGGCGGCGGCGGCGCTGGAGCTGGTGGGGATGTCCGGCTACGGGCGGCGGCGGGTCTTCGAGCTATCGGGGGGCGAGCGCCAGCGCGTGGCCCTGGCCCGCGCCCTGGCCCCCGGCCCGCGCCTGCTGATGCTCGACGAGCCCCTGGCGGCCCTCGACCGCGAGCTGCGCGAGCGGCTCCAGGACGAGCTACGCGCCGTGCTGCGCCAGGTGGGCGTGATGGCGATCTACGTGACCCACGACCAGGAGGAGGCGTTCGCCCTGGCCGACCACGTGGCCCTGCTGAACGCCGGGCGGCTGGAGCAGGCCGGCCCGCCGGAGGCGATCTACCGGCGGCCGGCGAGCCTGTGGGCGGCGCGCTTCCTGGGGCTGCGCAACCTGCTGCCGGGGGTCTACCTCGGCGCGGGGCGGATCGCCACCGCCCTCGGCGATCTGGCGGGGGTGGCGCTGGGCGACCTGACGCCGGGCGCGGCGGCGACGGCGGTGATCGCGCCCGACGCGGCGGCGCCCACGAGCGACGCCGGCGGGCAGAACGCCCTGAGCGGCGCGCTGGAGTCGGCCCAGTTTCGCGGGCGGCACTACCGGGTGCGCCTGCTCGCGGCAGGTGGGCCGCCCCTCGACCTGGACATGGCCGATCTGGCGGGCGGCGAGCGGCTGGCCGTGCGGCTCAGCCCCGAGCGGGTGCTGATTTATCCGACACAATCAGGTGAGGAGGCGCGACCATGAAGGTGCTCTTTATCGGCGGGACGGGCCTGATCAGCAGCGCGTGTACGCAGCTCGCCCTGGAGCGCGGGGTTGAGCTGTTCCTGCTCAACCGGGGGCAGCACTCCGCGACGCCAGCCGGGGCGACGGCGATCACCGCCGACATCAACGACCGCGCGGGCGTGGAGGCCGCCCTGGCCGGGCACCGCTTCGACGTGGTGGTGAACTGGATCGCCTTCACGCCCGACCAGATCGAGCGTGACATCGCCCTGTTCACCGGGCGGACGGCCCAGTACATCTTTGTCAGCTCGGCGAGCGCCTACCAGCGCCCGGGCGGCCACTACCTCGTCACCGAGAGCACGCCCCTGGCGAACCCCTACTGGCAGTACTCGCGCGACAAGATCGCCTGCGAGGACCGCCTGATGCGCGCCCTGCGCGAGGAGGGCTTCCCGATCACGATCGTGCGGCCCTCGCTAACCTACGGCGACACCCAGATCCCGCTGGTGATGAACAGCTGGCAGATGCCCTACACGATCATCGCGCGCATGCGCCAGGGCCGCCCGGTGATCGTCCCCGGCGACGGCACCTCGCTCTGGCCGATCACCCACAACAGCGACTTCGCCAAGGGCTTCATCGGGCTGCTCGGCCACCAGCAGGCGCTCGGCCACGCCTTCCACATCACCTCTGACGAGGCGCTGACCTGGGACCAGATGTACGCGGCCACGGCGGCGGCGGCGGGCGCGCAGGCGCGGATCGTCCACGTCGCCGCCGACTTCATCTGCGCCTGCCTCCCCGACATGACCGGCAGCCTGATCGGGGACAAGTGCTCCAGCGTGATCTTCGACAACAGCAAGATCCGCCGCTTCGTGCCCGGCTACCTGGCCACGACGCCGTTCAAGGTCGGGATCGCCCGCACGGTGGCATGGTTCGACGCCAGCCCGCAGCGCCAGCAGATCGATGTCGAGGCCGACCGGCAGATGGATAAGCTGATCGAGGCCTACGAGCAGGGGCTCCAGAGCGCGGTGCGCCTGTTCCGGGGCTGATGCTGGGGCTGCGCCTGTTGCCAGCAGCAGCACCGCGCATGGTGAGGGTGTGGGGGAGCGACGCTCTCCCACAAAGAAACTGGTTCTGCGGCGGCGCGCTGAACTCCAGAGCGGGACACCTTGACAAGCAGGGGCGTGCGGCGTATACTCGCGGCCAGTAGTTTGCCAGTAAACTACTAGAGAAAAGCCCCGACATCTGTGTCGCTCCTTCGTTAGGCGCGGCGCTCCCACGAACACAGGTCACTGTCCCGTCCCGTCGAGAGACGCTCAGGGGCATACGGCGCGGCTCGGCCTAAGGGCCCCGTCAAGGTGACTGCGGCATCGCCGCTACGTTGTGGCAGCGCTTAAGCTCAACCAGGGGGGAGAAGACGCACACGTGCGTGTTGCGCCCCCCTGACTCCCGTCAGGGGGGCGTTTGTGTCGGCAGGCTCAGCTACGCAGGGAGGTTGATTGGACGACCCGCACCAACGCCCAGGGATCTGGGTGGTTCGGCCCCATTGGTTGCTCCCGCAGCGCCTCACAGGCCTGTCGGGTGGCGGCTGCCGCGTCCTGGCGCGCCTCTGACTCTGCGCGCCGCTGCGCCGCATCCTCACCCCCGTGCCTGTGGCGCGGGGGCTTTTGGTGCCCATAGCGGCAGACTCAGTCACGAGGAGGACCCTCATGCGCCTGCTCTCCCAGCTCCTAGGCCGCCCGGTACGCGGCGATACCAACGTGCCCCTCGGCACACTCGACGACCTCGTGATCCGGATTGACGAGGAGCCCTACCCCTCCGTCACTGGCCTGATCGTGCGCGCCGGTCGGCGGCGCTTCTTTGTCCCGGCCGATCAACTCCACGACCTCAACGGCGTCGCCCAGCTCAGCTCCGCACGCGTTGATCTCAAGCCCTTTCAGCGGCGCGATCACGAAGTGCTCCTCGGCCGCGATGTGCTCGACCATCAGATTATCGACGTTGCGGGCCATCGGGTCGTGCGGGTCAATGACCTGCAGATCACGCGAGTCGATGCCACCTTCCGCGTCGTGGGCGTGGACACCAGCCTGAAGGCGATTGTGCGCCGGGCCGGGCCGCGGGCGCTGGCAGACCGCATCGTCGGCGGCCAGATCATCGACTGGGCCGACCTGCACTATCTGGCCGGCACCGCGCCGGTGCGTCTGAAAGTCTCCTATGATCGGCTCGCCGAGCTGCACCCAGTCGATCTCGCCCGGATCGTCGACACCTTATCCCTGCGCGAGAGCGCCACGCTCGTCGCCGCCCTCGATGACGAGACCGTAGCCGAGGCCCTGGAGGAGGTGAGCGACGAGCGGCTCGCCGACCTGATCGAGGGCATGGATCAGGAGCGCGCCGCCGACATCCTCGAAGAGATGGACCCCGGCGTTGCCGCCGATGTGCTGGAGGATCTCGACGATGCGGTCGCCGAGCAGCTGCTGGCGAGGATGGAGCCGGAGGAGGCCGCCGACATCCAGACCGTGCTGGCCTACGATGAAGATAGCGTGGGCCGACTGATGATCACCGAGATCGTGCG
>JBAXES010000212.1:0-6844 GCA_037140315.1 Chloroflexales bacterium | reverse complement strand
GCATTCTGATGCGCTCGACCTGAAACCTGAAACCTGGCATCTGAAACCTTGTCTTAACTTAATGTGCATGGGGCTGCGCCCCTCCAGACCTCCCCGCTAGGCCGGTCGGCGGGCGGTGATCGCGCAGCTGGTGATCTTGCCGTCGAGGGCCTGGAGGGCCTCGGCGGGCAGCAGGCCCTCGGCCGCCAGAGCTTGGGCGCGCAGGTCGTCGGAGCCATAGCGCTGCGTCACCGTCAGGTCGATGTCGCTGAAGCCGGCCGCCGCCAGCAGATCGCGGTACTGGCCCATCGAGAGGGCGCCGGCGAAGCAGCCGGCCCAGCTCAGGGCCGTGCGCAGCTCGGCCTCGGCGATCGGCAGGTCGCTCAGCTCGCCGTCGAAGACGATGTCCGAGACCGCCAGCCGCCCGCCGGGCTGCAGCGTGCGGAAGGCGTCGCCAAGCACCTGGCCCTTATCGGGGGCCAGGTTGATCACACAGTTCGAGATGATGACGTCAACTGACTGATCGGGCAGCGGGATGGCCTCGATGTCGCCCTTCAGGAAGCTGACGTTGGTCGCGCCGAGCTTCTCCGCGTTGCGCCGGGCCGTCTCCAGCATCGCGTCGGTCATGTCGAGTCCGTAGACGAAGCCGGTGGGGCCAACCTGGCGCGCGGCCAGCGGCGGACTGGATGGCGTTGCCGTAGTGCTCGCGGACGGCGGCCTTGATCGCGGTCGGGTCGGACACGGGCTGGCTCATGGGTGTGCTCCTTGCATTGACGGGCTTCGATATACTGCCGACAAAAAAGGCTAGCGCGCTACCGCAGGGCGTCGAACTGGGCCAGCAGGCGCGCGCGGAGGGACTCGAGGGCCGCGCGACATACGAAGTAGTAGGCCCACAGCCCGCGGCGCTCGCAGTCGATCAGGCCGGCCGCGCGCAGCAGCTTGAGGTGGTGCGAGACGGTGGGCTGCTTCACCGGCAGGGCGGCCTCCAAGTCACACACGCAGACCTGGCCGTCGCGCTGGGCGAGCATGTCGAGGATCTGCAGCCGGATCGGGTTGGCCAGGATGCTCAGGTCGTCGCTCAGCGCCTGGGCCGCCTCGGGGCCGATGCGCGGGGCCAGGTCGGGGTTGCAGCAGCCGACGGCACGTCCCTCGGTTGTCTCGGTTAGCTCGATCATCGACGGTGCTCCTTGGAGCCAGAGTATAGCAGCTACATCGAAGGATGTCAATATAGCAAATCAGGCCCTACGTGTGCGGTGAGGGTGAGGGAGCGGATTCGCCGCTCCCTCGAAATCCACAAAGCCAGGTCTGGGGCGCAGCCCCGGGGACGTTGCACAAGCCCTGAGCTACATCACGGGTAGTCGTCGCGGTCGTGCAGCATATCCTCGGGGTGCTGGCGGATCTCCAGGCTGCGCTCCTCGATCTCGCGGCGCAGCTCGCGGCGCAGCTTAGCTGCGGCCCAGCGTCGGCGCTGCTCGGAGGTGTCCGCCACAAGGGGCTTCACCTTCCGCGACCGCCCCTCTTCATCAAGGCAGATCATGGTGAAGTAGCATGTGATCACGTGGCGCTCGACCCGGCTGATGATCTCCTCGGCGGTGACACGGATGCCGACCTCCATCGAGCTTGCGCCGGTGTAGTTGATCGACGCCTGGAAGGTGACCAGCTCGCCGACATGGATGCGCTCGCGGAAGATCACCTGGTCGACCGACCCGGTGACGACGTAGCCGCCCGAGTAGCGCGAGGCGCAGGCGTAGGCCACCTGGTCGAGCAGCTTGAGCACGTGGCCGCCATGCACATTGCCGGAGAAGTTGGCGGTGTCGGGAGTCATAAGCACGGTCATCTCAAGGCGGCGGTGCTGATCGGCGTAGGACTCTGGCGTCTGGCCCATATGAACACTCCTTTGACACCCCGAAGGCAGAGAAGACATATTATAGATATCGCCAGATACAGCGTGCTATACTACAGGCCACCCAGATCGCGATGAAAGCCCAGCTCCAGGAGTCCCTATGTCGCTTCGGATTGTGCTCGGCTGCGCGCCGGAGGATGCGCCGGCGGCGCGGGCTATCGCCCAGCGGCTGCGGGTCGACGGGCAGTTGCCGTGGCTGGCGGCGGACGATCTGGCGGGGCAGCCCGATCTGCTGCGCGCGCTGCGCCAGGCCCTCGCCGATGCCGATGTGGTCGTGCTCTGTCTCTCGCGGCGATCGCTCGGCCCCGATGGGAAGCCCACCGGCGACATCGCCCGGCTGATCGACCTGGCGAGCCTGGGGCGGCCCCGCGCGGGCCTGCTGATCGGCCTGAAGCTCGGGGCCTGCGAGCTGCCGGAGGGGATCGCCGGGGCGACCGTGATCGAGCTGTTCAGCTACAGCGGCTACGAGCGGCTGCTGACCGCGCTGCGCGGGCAGGCCGACTCGCTGCGCAGCGCGGCGTCGCCCGCGCCGGAGCCCGCGCCAGAGTCCGCGCCGCAGATCCCGGCCTTGGCGCTGCGCGGACGCTACGCCCTGGCGGCCCTGGAGCGCCAGGGCCAGGCCGGTCGGCTTGGCCGGGGCGGCGCGCGGGGCGTGCTGCTGCTCGCGCCCGACCGGGCCATGCTGATCGCCGGCGGCGGCGCGAGCCTGATCGACCTGCCCAGCGCCAGATCGATCTGGACGATCGACTGCCCGGCCCACCGCGCCGCCCTCAGCCCGAGCGGTCGGCTTCTGGCCATCGCCGCCGGGGCGCAGATCTTCCTCTGGGATCTGCAGGACGGCCGGATGCGCAGCCAGATCCGCGGCCACGGCGGCCCGATCAGCGCCCTCGCCTTCAGCCCCGATGAGCGCAGCCTGGCCTCGGCGGGCCACGACCGCAGCATCCGGCTCTGGCGCACCGGCGACGACCCGGCGGCGCTGGCGAGCCCGCTCCTGGCCAGCGTGCCCGCCCACCCCGACCAGGTCACCAGCGTGGCATTCAGCCCCGACGGCGCCCTGCTGGCAACCGGCGGGGCCGACCGCGCGGTGCGGATCTGGCGCACCCTCGACCGCGCCCTGGTGCAGACCCTCGGCGGCCTCGGCGGCGCGGTGGAGGCCCTGGCCTGCCGCCCCGACGGCGATGTGCTGGCGGCCGGCTCGCGCGGGCGCACCCTGCGGCTCTGGGCGGCCCGCAGCTGCCGGCCGCTGCACAGCATCGAGGGCCACGGCGGCGCGGTGGAGGCCCTGGCCTTCAGCCCCGACGGCGCCCTGCTGGCCAGCGGGGCCGCCGACCGCAGCGCGCGGATCTGGCAGGTGGCCGACGGCACCCTGCGGCGCACCCTCGCCGGGCACGGCGCCGCGGTGACGGGCGTGAGCTTCAGCCCCGCCGGCGATCAGATCGCCACCCTCGGCGAGGACGACCGGCTGCTGGTCTGGGGCGTGGCCGACGGTGCCGAGATCGCGGCCCTGCGCCTGCTGAGCGGCCGGGTGACCGGGCTGGCCTTCAGCCCCGAGGGCGACCGGCTGGCGGTGGGCGGCGACGCCGGGGTGACGGTCCACAGCCTGTATGCGGCGACGCCGCCGCTCAGCCAGCAGATCGACCAGCGCGGCGCGGTGGCCAGCCTGGCCTTCGCCGACGACGAGCGCCTGATCACCGCCGCGAGCGACCGCACAGTGCGGGCCTACCGGCTCGGCACGGGCGAGGGTGAAGGTGAGGGGGCGATCCTGATCCAGACCCACGGGGCCGCCCAGAGCGCCGCCCTCGCCCCCGGCGGCCAGCTGCTGGCCAGCAGCGACGGCGAGGGGACGGTGCAGATCTGGCAGCTCGGCGCGGAGAGCGGGCAGTTCTGGCGGGTGCTGCGCGGGCTGCGCGGCCGCCCGCGCCTGCTGCGCTTCAGCCCGCGCGCCGAGGCCCTGGCGGTGGACGCCGAGGACGGCACGGTGCAGATCTGGGGCCTGAGGGTGCGCGAGCGCGACCAGGCCGGCCCGCTGATCATGATCGCCGGCGCAGCGGGGCGGGTGCGCAGCCTGGCCTTCAGCGATGACGGGACGTGCCTGGCGACGGGCGCGGAGAGCGGCCACGTGCAGCTCTGGCAGGTGGCCGACGGTGCCCTGCGGGCCGCCCTGGCAGGGCCGGGGCCGGCGGTGGTCGGGCTGGCCTTCGCCCACGACGGGCGCAGCCTGGCCGGCGGCGACGCGGACGGGCAGGTGCGGATTTGGAGGATCGCCCCGCCGCCCGTGGGCAAGGCAGGGTCGCGCCGCCGCGACCCCAGCCAGCCCACGGGCATCGTCGGCCACGCCGGGGCCGTCGAGCACCTGGCCTACAGCCCGGCCAGCGACATCCTCGCCAGCGGGTCGTCCGACGGGACGGTGCGGCTGTGGCGGGTGTAGCGCGTATAGCGGGGAGGTTTGGAGGGGCGCAGAAGTAACGCTGTGGGTGTTTCTGTCATGCTGAGCGCAGCGAAGCATCTTCCAGGCCCGTGGATGGGAAGACCCCTCGCTCCGCTCGGGGTGACATGGGGCGGCGGATGCCCAGGCGACAGCGCCACTTCTGCAGTATTGCCAAACAAGGTTTGATATCACCCGCCCGCGTCGGCCAGGGCCAGCAGGGCGCGGTTGGCCGCCACCGCCGTGCAGAAGGTCGCCCGCTCCTCGGGGCTGGCCAGGCGGTCGGCGCGCTCGCGCAGCTGGCGGGCCGCCCTGCTGAGCAGCGGGGCGGCCCGGGCGTCGCCCGCCAGGGCCAGGCTACGGTGGCAGGCCAGCAGGATGCGGCTGGGCTCCTCCACCCCGGCGAGGTTGGTTAAGGCGTACGTGGCGAGGATGGTCTCGCTATGGGCGAGGGCAGTGGGCAGGTCGCCCCGCGCCAGGGCCAGCTCGGCCAGGCCCGCCAGGGGTTCGGGGATGAGGTGGGCTTGGCGGATGGCCTGGCGAATGGCGACCGCCCGCGTATAGCTGGCGGCCGCCTCGTCGCCATCGCCCAGGGCGGTGAGGGCGTGGCCCAGGTGGGTGAGGGCGTGGGAGCCGACCACCATATCGCCCGACTGCTCGGTGATCGCCAGGGCCTCACGGCAGGCGGCGACGGCCCCGGGCTGGTCGCCAGTCAGGTGGAGCAGCAGCCCCATGAATGTTAGCCCGATGCTATTGCCCCAACGGTAGTCGATCGCCTGCCCCGAGGCAACGCCCTTAGTGAGAATCGCTCTAGCTGCCACGTAGTCACCCAGGCGCAGCAGCACCTGGCCACTGAAGAGCAGGTTGGCGATCTCGATCTGCCGGTCGCCGGTGAGTTCATAGATACGCTCATTTGCCGCAAAGGTGGATTGCGCGGCGGTGTCCTCACCCCGGTACATGTGGGCCAACCCCAGACTGATCAGCACAGACACTTCGCCTGCGCGGTTGCCGCTCGCCCGAAAGATGGCGAGCGCGGCGGCGGACTGCGCCAGCGCCTCGGCGTAGGCGCCCTGCATGTTTGCCACCAGAGACAGACAGTAGCAGGCATTAGCCTCACCGTAGCGATAGTCGATGGACTGGGCGAGGCGCAGGCTTGCCTGGTAGTGGGCGTAGGCCGTCGCAAAGTGCCCGAAGCTCCACGCGCCTAGCCCCAGGTAGCGGTGCAGGTCGGAGCGCAGCCGCCGCAGCGCCGGGCTGTCCGGGCAGGCCCGAATCAGCCGCGCGCCGTGCGTGAGCTGTATCTGCGCCGCCTGCATCGCGCCCTGGCGGCGCAGCCCCTTGCCCCAGGCCAGTTGGGCCTCGCCCACGAGCTCGGGCTGGCCGAGCGCGTGGGCCAGCCCCGCCGCCGCCTGGGCCTCCGCGATCACGGTCGCGTGGTCGCCCTGGATGAAACGCATCTCGGCATGGGCGACGAGCAGCTGCGCGAGGAGCTGGCGGGCGGGCACGTCAGCGGGGGACTCCAGCGTGCGGGCGCGCAGCTGGGCGATCGCCGACGTGAAGCTGAATCTGCCCGCCGCGTGCAGCTCGCCAATCCGCAGCAGATCGAGCAGCCCGTGGGTTGCGGCCCCCATCAGCGCCAGGTCGTCGGTCAGGCTCGCGTTGTGCCAGGCCAGGTGAATGTCGGCAAGCGCGGCGCGCAGCAGCTCGACCGCCGCGCGCCCATCGACGCCGACGATGGCGTCGGCGTGCTGCGCGACCAGGCCCAGGAAGTAGGCCCGGTGCCGGGCGCGGCTGGCCGCCTGCGCGGCGGCGGGCAGCCGCGCGTGGTGTTCGGCGGCGAACTGATGCACCAGCGGGTGCAGCGCGTAGCGGTCGGGGCCGACGCGCTGGAGCAGGGCGTGGTCGGCCAGGGCGGCGAGCCTCCGGCCCACGTGCAAGCCGCGCATCGCACCGCCAGGTGCGCCGTCGGCTGCCACCGCCGCCGCGGCCTCCCGGCTGAAGCTCGCTGCAAAGAGCGCACAGTGGGAGAGGAGCTGCTGCTGCTCCGCAGGCAAGAGCTGCCAGCTGCTCACGAAGAGGTTACGGATGCTGCGGTGGCGCTCCGGCAAGTCGCGCAGGTCACTCTCCAGCGCATCCAGGTCGGCCCGCACGAGGGCGAGGATGGCGGTGAGCGCGAGGTGATCGACCAATCCGGCTGCCAGCATCAGGGCCAGGGGCTGTCGGTCGAGGGCCTGACTGAGCGTACTGATCGCTACGAGGTCGGCATCCGCAGTGGCAAAGGCTGGGGCAACCCGGTGCGCCGCCTGCACGAAGAGCTGCAGCGCCGGAGCGGCTCCCGGCGCAGCGGTGCCCGCCGCCGGCTCCAGCCCGCCGACGCGAAGCACGACCTCGTCGAGCAGCTGGAGGGGCGCGCGCGAGGTGACGATGACCCGCAGCTCGGGCGCGGACGCGAGCAGCTCGGCGACGAGCGGGGCGTGGGCGAGCAGGTGCTCGAAGTTGTCGAGCACCAGCAGCAGGTCGCGGGGCTTGAGGAAGGC
>JBAXES010000211.1:0-6865 GCA_037140315.1 Chloroflexales bacterium | reverse complement strand
CCGTGGCCCGCGCCGTCCACGACTACCTGTACACCTACCGCATGGGCCAGGTGGCAGCCACCCTGAACATCCTCTCGGTGGACTTTCAGAGCGGCAAGATCCTGATCTCGCGGAATAACCCGGCACCCTTCTTCGTGATCGACCCGGAGGGCATCACCAGCTACAATGAGCCATCCACGCCGATTGGCCTCCAGCCGATGATCAAGCCGCTGATCACCGAGCTGGCCGTGCGCCCCCACACCTATGTGGTGATCTTCACCGACGGGCTGCTGCGGGCCGGCGAGCGCTACGGCGAGGATATCGAGCTGCTGAACTACCTCTCGGCCTGGCCGGTGATGGATGGGCGCGGCCCCGCCGATATGTGCGAGGATATTCTGCGCCGGGCGATGGAGCTCGACCGCGGCGAGCCGAGTGATGATATGAGCATCCTTGTCCTGGCAGTGCTCCCTGGTGTCGATAGGGGCAGTATCCGCCGGCTCTATGTCAGCGCGCCCTTCGAGGAACCCACGTGGCCCTCGCCCGCGTAAATACGTGCGGGGGCGGCGCGCGCGCCGCCCCCGCGCGCCCCATGCATTAATGAACCGTGACCCTGGATCGAAGCGCCAGCGCAGCGCTCGTGAGCGCGTCGCCGCCCGCCGCGCTGCCGCCCGCCGCCCCGCCGGGCTGCGCGCGGGCTGCGGGCCGCGCCTGATTGGCCTGGCGGCTGTGGTTGGCGCTGTCCTGGTCATTGGGCTTGCCCTGGCCTTCAGCTGGGCCAGGGGCATGCTCGGCGCGATCCAGCAGGCCGACCCGCGCCGACCCACCGCCGTCGTCGGCCAGCCGGACCTGCCCCCGACCGGCATGCGCGACCCGCTCAATGTCCTGCTGGTCGGCGTGGACCGCCGGCCTGATATGCAGGAGGGCGTGCGCAGCGACACGATCATCCTCGTCCATATCGACCCGGCCCAGGGCTGGGCGGGCATGATCTCCATCCCGCGCGACTCGGTGGCCGATATCCCGCACCTCGGCCAGCAGAAGATCAACGCCGCCTACGCCTACGGGTTCAATCACGCCGCCGAGCTCTACGGCGAGGGCACGGCCCCCGATGCGGCCGGCGGCGCCCTCGCCGCCGAGACGGTCGAGGGCTTCCTCGGCCTGAAGGTGAACTACGTCGCCCAGATCGACTTCCGGGGCTTTCAGCGCGTGGTCGATACCCTGGGCGGGGTCACGGTGGATGTGCCCAGGCCGCTGCTCGACCCGGCCTACCCGACGGACGACTACGGCTACGAGCGGCTCTATGTCCCCGCCGGCCTCCAGGTGCTCGATGGCGCCACGGCCCTGCGCTACGCCCGCTCACGCCACAGCTCCAGCGACTTTGACCGCTCGCGGCGCCAGCAGCAGGTGCTCCGCGCCATCCTCGCTGAGGTGCGCGCCCGCGGCCTGCTCAGCCAGGCCGCTCTGCTGCCCTCCCTCGCCCACGACCTTGAGCAGAGCGTCAGCACCACCATGCCCCTGGGGGATCTCGACACCCTGCGCGGCCTGGCCGACCTGGCCCAACGCCTTGATCCCGACCGGATCGTGCAGCTGAGCATCAACCCAAACGATGTGGCGTTAGTCCAGGAGGTCGGCTCAGACATCTACTGGGATAAGGGCGATGTGTCGGCCCTGGTGGCTCGCCTGATGGCCGGCCCCGTCGCCGCCGCCGAGTCGGCCCGCGTGCAGGTGCAGAACGGCGCCGAGGTGCAGGGCCTGGCTGGCCGAGTGACAGACACCCTGCGCGCCCACGGCTTCCAGATGGCTAGCCCGGCTGACTCGCCCGCGCCCGCCGAGCATAGCCAGCTGATCGACTACGGCAGCCACCCGCAGACGCTCAAGCGGCTCGCCGATCTGCTCCAGATCGACCAGCGCTATGTCTTCAGCACCCCACCCCCGGACGCCCCGCCCGCGCCCCTGCACACCGAGATCGTTCTTGTCCTCGGCGTAGACCACCGCGAGGGGTGGGCGAATCCCTAATGTTGAATGTTGAACGTTGAATGTTGAATGACCGCACATTCAACATTCAACATTATTCATCTGGCGGCATCACAGACCCGCCCCGCGCAGGGCGGCCCGGTAGATATCGGCCAGGGGCGCCCCGGATGTGCGGGCCAGGGCCGCGCAGTCCTCGTACTCGGGCGCGCCGCCCGCCACCGCCCCCGCGATCAGCTTGCGCTTCACCCGCACCGTGCCCCAGGGCGTCTCCACCGGCACGCTGTCGCGATCTGCGGCGCGGCGCTCCACCCCCGACCAGCGCACCCCCAGGCTCGGCGTCTCGCGCAGGATGATCTCGGACAGGGGCGCGACGTCGACTGGCCGGGCCAGGCATGCCAGCTGGTAGGCCGGGCGGCCCTTCTTCATCACCAGCGGCGCGGCCCAGGCGTCGAGTGCGCCCGCCGCCAGCAGCCGATCAATGGCGTAGGCCAGCGCCTCGCCGGTGACGTCATCGAGGTTGCAGCGCAGCTCGGCCAGCTCCTCGTGCCCTCGGCCCTCGACCGTGTCCAGATCGCCGACCCAGGCCCGCAGCCCGTTGAGTCGCGCGAACTCCTTTGTGCCCAGGCCATAGCCCACACGCTGCACGCGCATGGGCGGCTGGCCAAAGCTGGCCAGCTCGGCCAGGAGCGCAGCTGCGGTTGGGGTGAGCAGCTCGCCCTCACTGTCAGGCGGGGCGGGGATGATCGGCGCGGACACCTCGGCGAGCAGGGCCAGGGTGGCCGGGGCCGGCACCGGCAGCGGGCCGTGCTGCGTGCGCACCCACCCTCGGCCAAGGGGCAGCGGCGAGGCGTAGACCTTGCGCACCCCGAGCAGATCTAGCCCCAGACAGACGCCGATGGTGTCCACAATACTGTCCACCGCGCCGACCTCGTGGAAGTGAACGTGATCAATGGGCACGCCGTGGATGCGGGACTCGGCGCGGGCCAGGCGACCGAAGGCGCCCAGGGCCCGCGCCCGCGCCCCCTCGGGGAGCCGCCCCCCGGCTAGCAGCGCGCGGATCTGCGCCCAGTCGCGCGCCGGCTGGCCCGCATCGACCCGCACGCGCAGGCGCGCCCCGCCTACGCCGTGGCTCTGCGTCCGCTCAAGCTCCAGCGCGTAGCCGCCGAGATCAAGCCCCGCCAGCCCGCGCTCCAGGGCCGCCAGCTCCAGGCCCGCATCGAGCAGCGCGGCCAACAGCATGTCGCCGGCCGCGCCGTGAAAGCAATCGAAGTAGACGACACGCATCGCGCGCTCCTTGTTTTGTGGTACAATCTCTGCCCATTCTGAGATGCGCAATTATAGGCTACCATCATATGATGGGGTGTGGTACCATTCTCTAATACTATTCGGTTCCCCGTATGCCTTGCGGTAATGCAGGGGCGGTGATAAGCACCGACCTGTTGCGAAGGAGTAGAGAGATGAGGATCGCGATCTCGCGTGTGGTTCTGTTTTCCGCCGGCCTTGCGCTGATTATGGCCGCGTTCCTGTCGAGTCTGACTGGGACGGCTGCGGCCGCCCCGCCTATGCTCGTCACAGAGGTGACGACCGCCGAGCCGCCGACGAGGACTCCGGCTGTACCGACGAACCTTCCGGCTCCGCCTCCTAGCGTTCCTAGCCCGCTGCCCGCCACGTCGGTTCCGCCCGCCGCCACGTCGGTTCCGCCCGCTGCCACGTCGGTTCCTCCCGCCGATACGTCGGTTCCGCCCGCCGATACTCCTAATAACACCGAGAAGAAAAATCCGACCGCCACTCCGACGCCAGTGAGCGCCCCGCTTCCGCAGATCGCCGATCCGGCGATCACGAAGTCGGTAAATCGCAGCACGGCCAGGGTCGGCGATACGGTGGAGTTTACGCTCAGCGTGACGAACCTCGGCAACGCGGTGGCAAATAGCGTTGTGGTCGAGGACTCGCTGCCCGCCTTCCTGGCCCTCGGTGGGGCCAGCGCGACCCGCGGCGATGTGAGCGCAAGCGGGGCCACGGTGCGGGTGACGATCGGTGCCCTCGCCCCCGCCGAGACGGTGACGGTGACGATCACCGCGCGGGTTGTGGCGGCGGCGGCGCCCCCGAACAACAGCAATGTCGCCACGGTCTCATCCAGCAGCCCCGGCGACGACCAGGCGAATAATAGCAGCTCGGCGGCGCTGATCATCGAGGCGGCCCCCCCGGCGAGCCTGCCCAACACCGGCTCGTCCGACGGCCCCGGCCCGCTGCCGCTGGCGGCCCTCGGCCTTGGTCTGATCGCAATAAGCCTGTTCGCCCGCTGGCGCAAGGCGTAATCTCGTTTTTGGTGGGCCTGGGCGCTGAGTCTTCCCGGGCCCATCGAAAATAACTGTGGGGAGCATGCGACCACTACTGCTCCTGGCGCTCACACTTATGTGCGCGGCCCTGGCCGCCCCCGGCGCGGCGGCGCGCGTGCCGCTTACTGTCACTGCGCCTACGCCCGACCCGCTCGCCGCCCGGCAGGCGTGGACGATCCGCGTCGACCAGCCCGGCATCCAGTCGATCAGTGCGGCCGATCTGTCGGCCGCTACTCCGAGCCCTGCCCGGCTGCATCTGTGGCGGGCCGGCATCCCTGTGCCCACCGAGCTTGTCTACGATACTGGCGGCGCCCTCAGCGAGCTGCGCTTCTACGCGCCGCCCCCCGGCGACCGCTATAACAGCGCGGACACCTACTGGCTCACGGCTGAGGCGACCGCTGGCCCGGCGATGACGAGTCTTGATGCGCGGCCCACAGGTGCGCCATGCCAGGGCACCGCGCTGGCCCGCGGCACCTGGAGGCTCAGCGCGCTCTACGACTCGCGGCTGCCCGGCCCCGACGGCGACCATTATTTCGCCGCCGAGCTGAAGGTCGTGAACGCCCTGCGCGACACCGACACGGTGACGGTGACGGTGAACCCCGACCTGCCCCTGGCCACTGGCCCGCTGACTCTGACGATCGCCGGGGCTAGCATCTTTACCGCCACCCACACCCTCAGCGTGACTCTGGCCGGCACCGTGCGCCCCACGAGCTGGTTCGGCACCAACACCGAGGTCTTCTCGCGCAGTCTGAGCTTCCCCAGCGCCGCAGGCCAGGCCGCCATCGCGCTGATGCCGGACGCCAAGTCTAGCGCTGAGACTGACAGCATCCACCTTGACAGCGTCTCCTGGGAGGCCCCGGTGTCCCTGAGCTTCGGCGGCAGGGGCGCGGCCTTCGTCGGCGAGAGCGGGCTCCGCTGCTACGGCCTGAGCGGGCTGCCCGCCGGAGCCGCGCTCTATGACGTGACCGACCCCGCCGCGCCGGTGCGCCTGCTGATCGGGACTGCCAGCTTCGAGGTGAGCGCGGCGGCGGTGCGATCCTATGTCATTGCCGGGCCGGGCACGCTGCACACGCCGGTGGTCAGCGCCCACACCCCGGTCGATCTGACGCAGCCGCTCAATGCCCAGGCTATCTATATCGCGCCCGACGCCTTTGTGTCGGCCCTGGAGCCCCTGGTAGATCAGCGCAGATCCCAGGGCTACAGCGTGGCCGTGGTGCCCGCCGCCGCGATCTATGACACCTGGGGCGGCGGCCAGGTTAGCCCGCAGGCCATCCGCAGCTTCCTCCGCTATGCCGCCGCCACCTGGTCGGTCAAGCCGATCGCCGTGACCCTGGTGGGCGACGGGACCTCGGACCCGCGCAACTATCTGGGCATTGGCCAGGCTAGCTGGATCCCGCCCTATCTTGCTATGGTTGACCCCTGGTTCGGCGAGACGGCCTGCGAGAGCTGCTTTGTCCAGCTCGATGGCGACGGCCCGCTGGACAGGCCGGGCGATGCTATGCCCGACCTGATGCTCGGCCGGCTGCCGGTGAAGAGCGCCGCCGAGCTGGGCCAGCTGGCGCAGAAGATCATCGCCTATGAACGATCAAATGACATCGGTGTCTGGCGCGGGCGGGCGGTCTACCTGGCTGATAACCAGGATGCCGCCGGCGACTTCGCCTACGTCCAGGACCAGAGCATCGGCCAGCTTCCGCCCGCCGTGGCTGCCACGCGGGTCTACTACGACCCCGACCCGCCTGCAGGGGAGCCCTGGCGCACCCGCGATCCGCTGCTGGCGTTCCAGCGCACCATGGACGCATTCAATAGCGGCGCCGCCACGGTGAGCTATATGGGCCACGGCCAGCTCTATCAGTGGGCCTACACGGGGCCGCCCCTCGACCCGAGCGCGCCCCAGGATCAGCGCTTCCTGATGGGCGTGGACTTCGCCGGCGATCTGACCAATGGCACACGGCTGCCGATTGTGCTCAGCCTGACCTGCCTGACCGGCGCATTCCAGGTGCCCTCGGTGCGCGGCACTACGGTGGATGAGGCCCTGCTGCTGAACCCGCACGGCGGCGCGATCGCCACCTGGAGCTCGTCGGGCCTCGGGGTGCTCTACGGCCATGACGCCCTGGAGCACGGGTTTCTGAGCGCCCTGTGGTCTGCGCCGCCCGGCTCGCCGCCGACCCTGGGCGCCCTGGCGATGGCCGGCTATCAAGAGCTCTTCACCACCAGGCGCGATTGCTGCCTAGACTCGCTGCGCACCTATGGCCTGCTGGGCGACCCCCTGACCCCGGCCCGTGTTCAGACGGGGGTTCGCGAGGTTGTATTGCCGCTGGTGCAGCGCTAGTACTGCGTCCGAGCTTCTATGCCGGGCTGGGAGAGGCGCGGAGAGGGCTTGTCCCTCTCCGCAAAAACCCCTTTAACCCTTCAAATAAGCTCCGACGGACTACGAGTGTGATCGTTGGATGCCGAATGTAGCACATCATGCTGAGAGTGAGGATGCGAATATGCTCGTGATCAAGGTCGGCGGCAGCGCCGGTAATAACTACGACGCCCTCTGTGACGATCTGGCGGCGCGCCGAGATCTCGGCGCGCCG
>JBAXES010000210.1:0-6884 GCA_037140315.1 Chloroflexales bacterium | reverse complement strand
CCTGGGCACGCAGCTCGCGGGTGACGCGGGCCTGCTGGAGGCGGGCCAGATCCACCAGGGCGGGCAGGGCCAGCACGCCGGCGGGCGAGGCCAAGGCCAGCAGGAGCCGGAACGAGTCGGGCAGGGCGCGGCTCTGCTTCCAGAGCGGGTCAATCGGGATGATCACCTGAGAGTCGGGGCGGGCCGGGTCGGAGATCAGCAGGCGCAGCTGGACGCCGTTGGTGATCAGGCCGAGGCGCTCGCCGGCGGCCAGGAGCACCCGGCGGGCGCTGCTGACGTGGCTGTAGCGGTAGGCCGCGCCCCGGCGGGCCGGCGCGTCCAGGTCGGCCTCCAGCTCCACCGCCCAGATCCGCAGGCGGGCGGCGCCATCATCCGTGATCAGCAGATCGCCGCCGTCCTCGCGGCCCTCGCGGGTCAGCACCTCGCCGGCAGGCTCCAGGCGCGCGTAGCCCAGGCGCGAGACGAGCGGATCGACCACGTGGTTGCGCACGCGCAGCGGTCCGCCGGCGGCCACCAGCTCGCGCAGCCTGCGCCGGTAGCGCTCCCAGTCCTCCTGGAGCGCGCGGCCCTCGGCCCCGGCGGCGCGCGGCAGCAGGCCGACCTTGGCCAGGGCCGCCTCAAGCTCGAAGCGCACGAAGGGCTCCGGCAGGGCCGGGCCGCTGAAGCTGACGTCGGGGAGCAGGGCGAGGGGCATGGGATCAGCTCGCTTTAATCATCGCGGTAAAGATCAAGGTTGAGCAATTCCAGCTCGGTTGTAATAGCGCGCAAGGTTTCGCTACCCGACAGCTTACCCGGATCCCGACGCACAGACTCCGCCCGAAACAGCGGTAGGCGGTCTGGGCCCTGGGCCTCACGTCGCCGCTTCGGCTGTGAGGATTTCTTCGGTTGTGACATCTGTGACATCCCTGGCGTTGAGTGAACCTTCTGCATATGCCGCGCCAGATTGGTCGGCTTGACCAACGCGCCGCACGTTGGGCACGATGTCATAGCAGGAGGAGTTGGAGGGCGCGCAGGCATGCACGGTCGAGCTGGAGCTTTGGGTTGTAGCTGTCCAAGCAATGCATTCAGGCTCTGCGCAGCATGATCAAGGCGATCAATGATCGCAGCATGATGCGCCCCGAGCCGTATAGTCTCCACGCTCCTGCGTAGTCCGCCGAGAGATTGAGTGATTTCTAACAGGCTGTCTCGTAGGTCGCGCTCGGAAGCCATAATGTCTCTCCTCACGCATCAGGCATTCGACTCATCATCGAATGAGTCATACAGCGGGAGCGACCCGAACCTGCCGTTTTCACGGCGCGACTCACTCAGCGAACGCCCGCCATCGTTTGGATCGAGGAAAGACTGCCCAAACGACGCTGGTGGCGTAGAGGTACGGCCTTGGGTACCGCCTTTTCTACGACGTCCAGCCTTCTCACGGCTAGCCTTCCCAAGATAGGGCCCGGAATGTTTCTGTGCAATGTGGCTGTCCAGATGCTCAGGATGCACAAGTGAGCCACAGTGCGGACAAGAGACTTGCTTGATCGACATTGCCAGCTTTGGCTTACTGCTACTCCTCGCACGCCGATCCTCAACCGATAGTTCTCCACTCCGGGCTGATGATTGCGAGGACAGCACTGGTGCTTGCCTCTTCAGCTGACGCAATACGTAACTGATATCATCACGTGCATTTGCCAGGGCCGCCTCCACTGATGCATCGGCATGCAATCGGACAGCAAGCGTCTGCGCAGCCGCGATCTTCCGGTCAAGGCCATCAATCTGCTCTACAAGGCGAGCGATAGCGGCATGATCTGGCGGGGACGTTCGTGGTGAGTTGATCATTGCGACACCTTTCCTAAAAGAGCCAGGGATGCGGCCACTCACGCTATCCTGACGGCACAATCATCAGCGCGCCCAGCTCGACGACCTCGGGCGGGCGCAGGGTGGCGCGCTCGATAACACTTGCCAACTCAACTTCAGGAAGGAGATCCATTTCGAGAATACGCAACTCAGCTGGCTTTTTCGCAGGCATATGTTTTACTCTGAGGGTTCTGATAACAGCTGTGATATCTAGCGCCACCATACTCCTATTTGCATGTGGTAGCCCAGACCCGAGTCATCGTTGCGATGTAGCTGAAGCTCGACGATACGATCATCGTTCGGACTGAAGGGTCTCGCATCAGGCTCGCCGAGGATCGGCCCGAGCGAGTCGCCGGTCGGCTTCCAGAGCGCTGACCAGTTGCGCGTCGGCGCGGCTCGCCAGGCGATCTTCACGGCGAGTGGGCCTTCGGGCGCACGAGTCGCGCCAGCGGCGATATGCTCACGCAGCTGCTGCTTCCACTCTTTCCGATCCGGGCCAGGCCCCATCGGAACCGACACGTGCTGCCAGCTATCGTCCGGAGCGGCACTTATGCGGGCGATACCCACACGGAGAGTCGCTCGCGCCCGCTCACTGTAGAGAAGCTCCTCTGAGGCATCGGCGGCAGCCCATTTTCTGGCCGTGGCCAGAACGAAGCGGCGATGGCCCAGATGGTTTACCAGGGGGTACAGATAGTTCTCCAAGTCGTAGCCCTTGCTCAGGCGCTCGTGGGCGCGAACGTCAATATCGAGTGACAGGAAGAGATCTGTACGCGCTCCAATCACCGGTTTCACGTGCGCAGCGACATCCTGCAGATACTGCCGCAGCTCCCGCTGCGCACGGCTCTCCTTTGCGTCCCAGCTTGCGAGCAATGGGCGCACATTAGGCAGTTCGCAGAGAGTCTCGCCGGGCTCATAGAGCGCCCAGGGCAAAGATACGCTACCACTGTCACGAAGCGAGGGATGGATGTCCATGAGTGGTTCCCTCTTACGGTTTATGGCTTCACAGTCACCATTGTGTCAACCAACAGCGGCATCTGTTCCATGTCACCAATCGCCTCAGCGATCATCTGGGCCACGCCAACGCCTTCATACTGGGTCGATTCTTCATAGCGCTGGTAGGCATGTGTCTCGTCCCGCACCGCAGAGAGCCAGTTGAACGAGCCCGTGACGATGATCATCTCGTCGATACAGAGCGTCTTATTGTGGATACGGCGCACCACGCGGAGATCGGTGCCACAGGCCCGCAGTTTCTCGCGAGCGACGGCCGCGCGTGGCTTCAAGCTACTCGTGCGTGGATCGACATCAAGCTGACTGTCCGTATAAATGACAACCTCAACACCACGCCGAACCGCTTTGGCGATCAATGTGTCAAGCTGATCCGCCTTGATTGCTGCATCACTCAGATATGGCGAGACAATCACCACCCGATGCCGGGCGTCCTGTAGCCCACGGGCCAGAATATCGCGGTGCTCTTGCAGGGTGCGCAGGCGCCGGATCACTGCGCCGCGACCATGCGGCGCCGCCGAGCGCACCACAGGGGCCATAAGCTCGACGCCTGATCCCTGGAAGAGATGCCGCGCGAGGATGCTGGAGGGCTTCCTGCTCGTGGCAGCATTGGCCGGTTCGAAGATAGCCATACGCCCAAAGACCAGGAAGCTGTCCTGTGCCCGTGAGACCGCAACATTCAACATATGCACACCCTGGTCGAAGAAGAAGCTCCCAGGGCGGTCGTAGACCGGCGAGAAAATGATGATACGACGCTCGGCACCCTGGAAGGTGTGGACGGTGCCGGCCGTGACCTTGGAAAGGCGAGCGCGCGACAGCGCGGCTTGCAGCAAGCCTGCCTGGCGCGCAAAGGGGGTAATAATACCGACGAGCTCATCGAGCGGCTTGCCATAGTGGCGCTGGATCTGTTTCGCCTGTTCCACGAGCCAAGCGACAATCGTCTCGGCCTCGACGCTATTCTGCCGACTCCCATAGCTGGAGACGCATGCACCAGACACATGCGCATAGCCGAGCGGAGGCAGTGGCAGATTATCTTCCGCCTCGCGCTGCGGGTCGAGGGCACCTGCATAGGCCAGTTCATTGCAGAAGGCGATGATCTCCGGCAGGCAGCGCCGGTGCTCAGCTAGAAACATACCCCGCGCGATGCTCACTTTTTGGTAGTGACTCGCTCGCTGTGCCACCTCCATAAGCGAGCCTGCGACAGAGCTCAGTCCCAGCGACCGGAATCTCGCCTGCTCCTCTGGCGTCTGAGCCACATTGTTTCGCCGAAGATTACCGGCATCCACTGCGGGGGAGAGTGCGTAGACTGGCTCGATCTGGAACGTATCGCCAACGACGAGCGCCTGCTTCGCAAGCGCAAATGTCGCACCGCCAACATCCGCAGGAACCTGCCCAGCCTCATCAACGATCAGCAGATCGAGAAATTCGTAGAGCGGTGCCGATTTGCGATTCTCCCAGGCCGAGAAAAAGCGCGGGGCCATAAAGAGAGTCGAGACGAAGCAGGGCGTCAGCTTGGCATAGCGACGCCAGCGCAGCATCTGCTGCTCTCGCGATCGCTGCGTATCACGGCTCGTGGCACCTACCAATTGCTGCGTCTCGATCAGCCAGCGCGCCTCCCAATAGTGGCTTGCTAGGCAGAAGGCTCGGTGGCGCAGCACCGTATCGAACGCGGCGTCGGCAGCGGTAAGATCAGCCGGGAAGCCATGCGCTTGAGTCCATTGCCACCAGCCCGCTTTTAACTCACTCCGTTGCGTCTGATCCCGCTCCATCTGCTGCAACACTGCCTCGGCCTCAGCCTTTTGCCTTTGCAGCACTTCCCACTGTTCACGCAGGATACGTGAGATGGTGGCATCATCATATGTGGGTAGCTCCACCCCTACGGGATGCGCCGCGAAATACTCTCGGCTCGCCTGCACTACTTTCTCATGACGAAAGCGATCCAGGAGTGACCGACCTGCCTTGAGCTTCTTCCAACCGTCAGTATGATGCCAGAGGCGCTGGATGGCCAGATCAACCGTGCGCACGTGCTCACCAAGCGCTGCGCGGGCGAGGTCGAGTGTCCCATACGCGCGTTGCGCCGCCGCGATGCGAGCCTGTGTATCCTGGAGTCGATGCAAGAGCGCCAGGCCCGTCTGAAGATCTTTAACCGTCTCCACGAGCCGTTGATGGAGCATCCTGGCGGCGTCTTCAATACCGACAGGCCGTCGCTCAAACAGCCGGGTGCAGGCAGTGAGGAAGTCGGCCGAGGCGCGCGCCACGTAGGTTGATGTCTCGCGCGCGGCAAAGAATCCACTTTGCTCGCGTCCACTGGTAGGGAAGATCGCCTGGAACCCTTTCTGGTCGATCATCTTGCGACGATCCGGTGAATCGGAGACGCAATAGAGTCCATAGCTGGTCACATCCGGCAGCCAACGCTGCGCGAGGAGATTCTCTGGGTCGGCCACCTTGCCGAAGCTTTCGATGATATTCGTCACCGCCTGGTTATTGGTCGAGGTCGCAAGGAGCACCGGCGGCTCAGCCTCACGGAGCGCAGCCTCTACCCACAGCGTGGCGACGATACTCTGGATTAACGTGGTCTTACCGGTTCCCGGCGGGCCGTTGACCGCGAGGATCTCACCCGCCCTTGATGCGAGGAAGTGGTGTATGGTCTCGCGCTGAGATGGTGAAAGCGGGAAGGTGGCTCCCATCTGACCCAGGTGCCGCTCTTCGAACGGTCGCTGTTGAAGCGTATCAAGGAGTGGACGAAATTCTGCGTTCTCACGTGCTGCGTATCGCTGGAGGAGGGCCGGGAAGCACTGGTCTTCGCGGATACGATCATACAGCGCGATCACATGCAGCCGGGAGCCTTGCACCGTATCGGCAGGGATGATGTGTGCCACGTCAGCCGTACGATAGCCATCCACAACGCAGTGCTCCGCATCGATCCCCGTCACTGCTTTAAGCATCCGGCAACAGAAAGCCCAGTACGCTGGCCACCCTTCGGTGCTGCCAGGGCGCGCCTCAGCCATCAGGAAGTGATCAAGGACATCGACAGAGCCAAAGGTTACCTGTGATCGCTCGGTCGGCTCAAGGAGTTCACGCGCAACCCATGGGGTCAACTCTTCGGGCGCCAGTAACGCTCCATTGGGGGCAAGATTCGCTGGTATCCAGAGCGGCAACAGTGTCCCCCCGCTTCTACGCGGCGAAGCGGTGTTGGTTATCGGGTACGCGACGATCGGGCAAATCAGCACGCTTGTCAGCTGTTCGGTTGTGGATAGCCCCGGCGGTCCAACGCGCTTTCCCGAGGTGTTCTCGATAAGTTTCGCCGCAAACTCAGGCGTTACTCGACCTGCAGCAACCGCTGCTGGGCTCACGTTTGTGGCGGCTTGCAGCCGTTGTTCATCGAGGCTGACCCGGTCAGCATCTGCGAGGCTTGCGCGCCAGTAGGCAACCACGTTGTCGAGCATTACGGTCAACATGCCACGCTTTCTGATACCACCGAAATACCACTTTTTTCTAAAGGCATCACCATCAGCGCGCCCAGATCGACCACCTCGGGCGGGCGCAGGGCGGCGCGCTCGTCGAGGGCGGCCAGGCGCTGGCGGTAGATCCGCAGCACCCCGTCGGCCTCGCCGCGCGCGCGCGCCGGCTGGGCGACATCCACGGCGAAGCCCGCCAGCCGCAGGGCCGGGTCGTCCAGGGCGGCCCAGCCTGTGGCGAGCGCCGTTTTTGGTGTGGGGGCGTCGGACAGATCAAACAGCGAGGCTTGCACCGCAGCGGCAGGGGCTAGCGACCCGCAGATCTCGGCTGCGCGCGCGCGTAGCCACTCCTGCTGACGCACCCGCTCCGCCTCCAGCTCGCTGCGGCGCTCAGCGATAAAGGCGGCGGTCGGCAGGCCGGCGCAGAACTCCTGCTCGGCCAGCGCGCGCGCCCGGGCCTGGGCTTGGGCGTACCAGCCCGCAAAGTGCTGCTCGTAGACCCCGGTGGTGCGGATCGCCTGTCTCTGGTCGGCCAGCGCCAACCACGCCTCGGGTGTCGAGTGATACACCACCTCAATCTGCGGT
>JBAXES010000209.1:0-6891 GCA_037140315.1 Chloroflexales bacterium | reverse complement strand
GTATCCATCCGGTTCCCCTGGACTCGCTCACTGGATAATTGGCGAAGGTATTGATAAGACGTATCATGCTGCAATCGTGTTCGAAGACTATACGACAGCCCTAAGGGCTTGTCAAGGTCTGCAAAAAAGCAGACCTATGTGAAGCGCTATCCGGCTATAATGTAACCGGAGCGCACTGCCTGCGCATAACGCTGGCAATACGGTATGGTCTATGATTATAAGGGCGATCTGACTACATGGATGACTTCGATGTCGCGGCGAAAACGCCGCCATACACTCACGACCTGCGCGCCCGTGCTCGACAGCTTCGGGCTGGCGCAGGCCCTGGAGACTGCGGCCATCCGGAGAGCCAGACTGGCGACGGCACACGGCTAGAGGTGACGCTGCCGCTCATGCCCGCACAGCGAGGAGTGAGAGCCCATGTCTGAGCAAGATGCCGTCACCCGACCGTTCCGGGTTATCATCGCCGACGATCACGAATTCACCCGCGCGGGCCTGCGTATCTTGCTGGAGGGCGAGCCCGACATCCTGCTGAGCGGCGAGGCGACCAACGGTCGCGAGGCCCTGGCACTCTGCCGCGATCTGCAGCCCGACCTGGCACTGCTCGATATCCACATGCCGGAGATGGACGGGCTTGCGGTGACGTGGGCGATCAAGGAGGTAAGCCCGCAGACGCGGGTGATGATCGTCACCATGCACGAGCGCCCGGACTATCTGCTTGAGGCCCTGCGGGCGGGCGTGGCCGGCTACGTCCTCAACGAGTCGAGCCGGAAAGCATTTCTGATCGCGGTGCGCCAGGTGCTGCGCGGCGACACCTTTGTCAACGGCTCGATCACGATCACGATCGAGCTGCTCCAGCACCTGGCCCACACCCCCGGCGCTGTCGGCCAGCTCACGGCCCGCGAGCGCGATGTCTTGCAGCTGGTCGCGCTCGGGAAGACCAACCGCGAGATCGGTAGAATCCTCTCGATCAGCCTGGGCACGGTCAAAATCCATGTCGAGCATATCATCAGCAAGCTGGGCGTCTCCGACCGCACCCAGGCTGCTGTCCGCGCGCTCGAGCTGGGCCTGCTTGGCCCGGCGCACCCCAACCCGGCGTAGCTGCGACCGACGGGGCGGCGGGGAGGGCTTGTCCCTCCCCGCCGCCCCGTCGGTCGACGAGCCTCAGAGCTACGTCCCTAGCTGAAGTACCCGCCGATGATAAATGCCGAGATGAACTGGATCAGCAGCACGAAGGGGTTGCTGGCGAGGATGTAGCGCTTAAAGTTTGTGTGCGTGGGCTCCCGGTAGAGCTTCACCTGGCTTGCGATCGGGACGAGTAGGGCCAGGGTGAGGATGGCCGTCGCCCACAGGTGCCCGGCCAGCAGCGCCAGCGCCAGCAGCAGCAGCTCGCAGATGCCAATGATCAGGTAGGCGATCAGCAGGGTGCGGCGGGCCCCGAAGGCCACCGTCATCGAGCGCAGCCCGAGCTGACGGTCGCCCTCAATGCTCTTGATGTCGTTGAGGAAGAGCAGGCCGGCGGCGAGGGCGCTGTTGATCAGGGCCAGCGTGAAGCTCGGCCAGCTCATCGGCGCGAAGATCAGGTGGCCGGTGATCCAGCTCAGGAAGACGTAGCCGAATCCCACCGCCGGCGGCCCCATCCAGAAGTGCTGCTTGAGCTTGATCGGCGGGACGCTGTAGGCTGCGGAGAGGGCGATGCTGATACCTGCCAGCACCGGGAGCCAGATGCTCTGCCGCGCCAGGATCATGGACACGCCCATCGTCCCCAGGCCGAGGGCCACCCAGTTCAGGCGGGCTGCGCCGAGGGTGATCCGCTGCGATGGGATGGGGCGGGCGGGGTCGTTGATCGCGTCGAGGTCGCGGTCGAAGTAGTCGTTGATGCTCTGGCTGAAGCCGGTGGCCAGCGGGCCGCACATCAGCGCGGCCAGACAGACCAGCAGCAGGTCGCCCACGTCGGCGACGTGAAAGCCGGGGGTGCCATGGCCAGAGGCGATGGCGCCGCAGATCACCATGGCCACCGGCGCGACCCAGGTGATCGGGTCGGCCATCTCAAGGTGCGCCCGCAGTCGGCGGGCGAATGTCGCGCGTGTGACCGGGCGATCCGGTGTGTTGTAACGTGTCATAGCGATAGCTCCCCAGCGTGATCCCGTGAATGCCGCATGCTATTGTACTGCGAAGATCGCTTCGCTGCGACATAGACGATGTGGTACGATGCCCAGGCTCCGCTATTCCTTCAGAAAGGGCAACCACTGTGGTCGATAGAGTCGTGATCGTCACCGGGGCGAACTCGGGGATCGGCAAGATGACGGCGCTTGAGCTGGCCCGCAAGGGGGCCAGGGTGGTGATGATCTGCCGCAGCCGCAGCAAGGGCGAGGCGGCCATGGCCGAGATCATCGCCCAGAGCGGCAGCGCGCAGGTCGAGCTGATCATCGCCGACTTCGCCTCGCTCGAGTCGGTGCGCCGCGCCGCCGACGCCTTCCTGAAAAGCCATGACCGGCTGCACGTCCTCGTCAACAACGCCGGCCTCTATATGAGCGAGCGCCTGCTGAGCCAGGAGGGCTACGAGATGACCTTCGCGGTCAACCACCTGGCGCCCTTCCTGCTGACCAACCTGCTGCTGGAGAGGCTGCGGGCCAGCGCGCCGGCGCGGGTGGTGACAGTCTCGTCGGCGGCGCATATGACCGGGCACATCCGCTTCGACGACCTGAACGCCACGCGCGGATTCAGCGGATTTCGCGCCTACGGCGACTCGAAGCTGGCCAACGTGCTCTTCAGCAACGAGCTGGCCCGCCGCCTTGAGGGCAGCGCGGTCACGTCCAACAGCCTGCACCCCGGTGTTGTCGCCAGCAACTTCGCCAGCGGCACCGGCGGCCTGATGGGCGTCTTCTTCAGCCTGGCCCGGCCCTTCTTCAGCAGCCCCGAGCAGGGCGCCCAGACATCGATCTACCTGGCGTCTGCCCCTGAGGTCGCGGGGGTCAGCGGGAAATACTACGCCAACAAGCGGCCGCAGTCCAGCTCGGCCGAGTCGAAGAACCGGGATGTGCAGCGGCGGCTCTGGGACGTGAGCGCCGATCTGGTGAAGCTGAGCTGATTGACAAGCGCCGCCGGTTCTCGTACACTTTATCGGTCAGCCATACTAGTTAGATGAGGGGAAAGAATGCGGCGCTTCCTTGCAGCGACACGCTACATCGCGCTCGTGCCGGTGATCTGCATCTTCCTGGCGGCCACGGCCCTGATGATCTACGGGGCCGCCGAGACAGTCCAGGTCGTCACACACGCCTTCGCTGACGAGGTGAGCGCCAAAGGCGCCAAGGGCTTCCTGCTCGCCGCGATCGAGCTGGTTGACCTCTTCCTGCTCGCCACGGTGCTCTATGTGATCTCCGTCGGCCTGTACGAGCTCTTTGTCGACGACCGCATCCCGCTGCCCGACTGGCTCGTCATCCATAACCTCGACGACCTCAAAGAGAAGCTGATCGGGGTGGTGATCGTCGTGCTGGGGGTGCTCTTCCTCGGCCAGGTCATTAGCTGGGACGGCCAGCGCGACCTGCTCAGCCCCGGTGCCGCCGTCGCGCTGGTGATCGCCGCCCTCGCGTATTTCCTCAGCCTGAAGAAAAAAGAGCCGAAGGGTGACGCATGAAGTGGCTGCGCTACATGATGCTGTTTGTGCCGGTGGCCTTCCTGCTGGAGTACGTGCCGGCCCTTAAGAACGACATCCTGCTCTTCGTCTGCTGCTGCCTCGGGCTCATCCCGCTGGCCGGCTACCTGGGCGAGGCCACCGAGGAGCTGTCCGTCCACACCGGGCCGCGGATCGGCGGCCTGCTGAACGCCACCCTGGGCAACGCGGCCGAGCTGATCATCACCATCGTCGCGCTGCAGGCCGGCAAGTTCGAGCTGGTCAAGGCGTCGATCACCGGGTCGATCCTGGGCAACCTGCTGCTCATCCTCGGGGCCAGCCTGTTCTTCGGCGGGCTGCGCCACGGCATCCAGCGCTTCGACCGCCGGACGACCGGGGTCAACTCATCGATGATGACCCTGGCCGTGGTCGGGCTGACCATCCCGACGCTCTTCGAGGTGCTGCGCCAGGTCAGCGCGAGCCGGCTTGACGTGTTCAGCACGGCGGCCGACGACGCGGCGCTGAACGGGCTGAGCCTGGGCGTGGCGGCCATCCTGATGCTGCTCTACGTGCTCAGCCTGATCTTCTCGTTCCAGCAGCCGGACCTCGCGGTGAGCGCGCCGGTGGGCGTGGACGACCACGGCGAGGGCGAGGCGAGGCCGCACAAGGCCAGGTGGAGCGTGCCGGTGGCCTCCGGCGTGCTGGCCGCCAGCACGCTGGCGATCGTCTTCCTCAGCGAGTTCCTGGTGGGCGCGGTCGAGCCGACGGTGCAGGCCCTGGGCATGAGCGAGTTCTTCGTCGGCATCATCATCATCCCGCTGGTGGGCAACGTGGCCGAGCACATCGTCGGCGTGCAGATGGCCCTCAAGAACAAGATGGACCTCTCGCTGGCGATCTCGCTGGGGTCGAGCACCCAGGTGGCGCTCTTCGTGGCCCCGCTGCTGGTCTTCATCAGCCTGCTGGTCGCCCCCGCCGAGATGACGCTCTTCTTCAGCATCCTGGAGGTGGCCGCCCTGACCCTCGCGGTGCTGATCGCCACGATCATCTCGTCGGACGGCGAGAGCAACTGGCTGGAGGGCGCGCAGCTCCTGGCGGTCTATGTGATCGTGGCCCTGGGCTTCTTCTTCCTCAGCCCCGAAACGGGCGAGGCCGCGCGCGGGATGCTCTCTGGCAGCTGAGGCTGCGCCCGGTGAGGGTGTGGGAGCGGCGCAGCCGCTCCCACGAAGATCTGTATGCTTGTGCGACGCGGCGTAGCCGCGCCGCACAAGCATACGTGCATCGCGCGGGCGCGATCAGCTCCAGACAGGTCGGCGCTTCGCGCGGAAGGCGGCCACGCCCTCGGCGAAGTCGGGGTGCGCGCCGGCCACCACCTGGGCCTGGGCCTCGTACTCCAGCACCTGGGCCAGGTCGGAGTACTGCGACATCTCCAGGGCCCGCTTGATCAGGCTGACCGTGGCGGCCGGGCGGTCGGCCAGCGACTCGGCGAACTGGCGCACCGCGGCGGGGAACTCGTCGTCGGCGGCCAGCAGGTTCACCAGGCCCCACTCGCTCGCCGTGGGCGCGTCGATGGTCGCGCCGGTCACGCACAGCTCCAGGGCGCGGGCCTGGCCGATCAGGCGCGGCAGGAAGTAGATCGTGCCGCAGTCGGGGATGAGCCCGATGTTCACGAACGCGGCCGCGAAGCTGGCGCTCATGGCGGCGAGGCGGAAGTCGCAGGCCAGGGCCAGGCTCATACCGGCGCCGACGGCCGGGCCGTTCACGGCGGCGATCACCGGCAGGGCCATGCTGCGGATCTTGTGCACCAGCGGGTTGTAGCTCTCGCGCAGCCGCGCGCCGATGTCGAGGCCCGCGCCGAGATCGGCGAACTCGCGCAGGTCCTGGCCGCTGCAGAAGGCCTTGCCCGCGCCGGTGATCACCACGCAGCGCACGGCGGGGTCGCGCTCGGCCTGGCGCAGGGCGGCCATCAGCTCGCCGTGGAGCTGGGCGTTCAGGGCGTTGTAGACCTCGGGGCGGCTCAGGGTGATCGTGGCCACCGGGCCGTCGGTCGCGTAGAGGATGGTTGGCTCGCTCATTGATTACTCCTCAGAAGATAGGGTTGCGCTCTCTGTTTACTCGCCGGTGAACTCCGGCTTGCGCTTCTCCCTAAAGGCGCGCATGCCCTCCTTCTGGTCCTGGGTGTCGAAGAGCAGGTAGAAGTTGCGCTTCTCGATCTCCAGGCCCTCGCGCAGGGTGGTCTCGGCGGCGTAGCGCACGGCGTCCTTGGCCATCTGGACGGCCAGGGGCGGGCGGGAGGCGATCTTCTCGGCCAGGCGGCGGGCCTCGGCCATCAGCGACTCGGCGGGGCAGACGTGGTTCACCAGGCCGTAGCGGGCGGCCTCCTGGGCCGAGATCATCTCGCCGGTGAGGATCAGCTCCATGGCCCGGTAGGGGCCGATGGCGCGGGTGAGGCGCTGGGTGCCGCCGGCGCCGGGGATGACGCCGATGTTGATCTCGGGCTGGCCGAACTGGGCCGTCTCGCTGGCCAGGATGATGTCGCACATCATCGCCAGCTCGCAGCCGCCGCCCAGGGCGTAGCCGCCCACGGCGGCGATGATCGGCTTGCGGCACTCGCGGATGCGCGCCCACTTGGCGATGATCTGGCTGACCACCATTTTCATCGGGGAGGACTCGGCCATGGCCGAGATATCGGCGCCGGCGGCGAAGGCCCGCGGCCCGCCGGTGAGGATCAGCACCCGGATCGTGTCGTCGGCGTCGCATGCTGCCACCGCCGCGATCAGCTCGTCCATCAGCTCGGGGCTCAGGGCGTTCAGGGCCTTCGGTCGGTTCAGGGTGATCGTGGCAATGTGGCCCGACACCTCGGTCAGCACCAGTCGCTCGTCGCTCATCGGAATTCTCCTTTGGTCATCACTCAACACTGAGTCCTTCCAGATCCAGCCACTGCTCCCCGGGCGTGTCCAGCAGCCCCCAGCCGAAGCGCCCCTGCGGGGTGACGACCAGGTACTGGTTGTCGAGCCAGGCCACGAAGCAGAGCGGGCCGCGCGGCGAGGGCGCGCCCGCAAGGACGATCTCGCCGTCCACCGCCAGCGAGCTGAGCCGCTCGCCCCAGACGATCGTGTAGTCGTGCCACTCGCCCATGCTGCTCACCAGGGGCGCCTCGGCCACGCCGACCGCGCGCTGGATCGGGGGCCAGAGCAGCCGGTAGCCGGCGTAGCTGCGCATCAGCGGCACCGCCAGCGGGGCCAGGGGCAGCAGGGCCAGGGCCTGCGGGCGTCCGGTGT